>JANYFO010000421.1 GCA_025362635.1 Gemmatimonadaceae bacterium
GGATCCACTCGCGCGCGTTGGTGTCTATGCGCCCGGTGGGCGTGCGTCGTATCCGAGTTCGTTGCTGATGGGCGCAATCCCCGCGCGCGTGGCGGGTGTACGTGAGGTGATTGTTTGTTCGCCGCCCGGACCTGATGGTAAGCCGTCGGCGGTGGTGCTTGCGGCAGCGGAGCTGGCCAATGTTGATCGCTTGTTCGCCATTGGTGGTGCAGGCGCGATCGCGGCGATGGCGTTAGGCACGCAGACCGTGCCTCGCGTTGATCGCGTGGTTGGTCCCGGCAACGCATACGTCGCGCAGGCAAAATTACAGCTCGTGTCTGATGTGGCCATCGACGCCCCAGCGGGACCGAGTGAACTGTTGGTGTTAGCGGACGACAGTGCGGAGGCTGACGTGATTGCGCGCGAATTGCTTGCGCAAGCAGAGCATGATCCTGATGCCGCTGTCATTGCCATGTTGTGCGGTGACCACGCAACCTCGCTGGCGCGTGACGTAGAACGCGCGTTGGGGACGCGACTGCTCGATGCACCGCGGGCCGATATCGTGCGCACGTCACTGGCGGCGCGTGGGGCGATTGTCACAACGCCGCTGTTGTCAGAGGGCATCTCGTTTGCCAATGCGTGGGCAGCAGAGCATCTGCTCTTGGTGGTCCGTGAAGCAGTGCGTGATGAAACGTTAGACGCATTGCGTAGTGCAGGCACCGTGTTTGTCGGACCAAGTAGTTCTGTCGCTTTTGGCGACTATATGACGGGTGCAAACCACGTGTTGCCGACGGCGGGCGCGGCGCGCTGCTACTCGGGATTATCGACGTTGGATTTTGTGCGGTGGACCACGTGGCAACGCGTATCGCCGGATGCGGCGGCGCGTTTGGCCGATGATGTCGGTCGGTTCGCCGATGCCGAAGGGCTGCCTGGCCACGCCGCGGCGGCGCGTGCGTGGCGCTCGCGCAGTGTGATCGCATGAGCGCACCGATGCATGAACGGTTAGCGTTTGCGCGCGCCGCCTACGATGCGGTCGCGCTGTACGATCCCAAGCGCACGCCGGTCGAACTTGATCTCACGGATAACACAAATTTGTGGGGCATTCCGCCAACCGCTGAACGCACATTACGCGAGATGCCGGCGGCGGCGGTGACGCGGTATCCGACGCTGTATGCCGCTGAACTCAAGGCCGCGTTGGCGTCGTTGCATGGTGTGTCCGCGGACATGATCGTCACGGGTTGCGGCTCAGACGACATTCTCGACTCCGCCATGCGTGCATTTGGCGAACCCGGCGAGCTGGTCGCGGGATCGGAGCCATCGTTTGCAATGATTCCGATTTTTGCGCAGATGAATGCGTTGCGCTGGCGCGGCATTTCAGAACTGTCGATAGCGGGTACGCCGCAACTGATGCATCAACCGGATATTGATGCGTTGCTCGCGACGAATGCGAAAATTCTTTATCTCTGCTCGCCGAACAACCCAACCGGAGCATTGATCGCACGCGAGCGTATCGAACGCGTGATCGCGCGAGCGCGCGGTGTCGTGTTCATCGATGAGGCGTACGCGGAGTTCGCCGGCGTATCGTCGATCGATTTGGTTGCGCAATCGGAGCGTGTGTTGATCATACGTACGATGTCGAAAGCGTACGGCCTCGCTGGTCTGCGACTTGGTTACGCGATTGGACAGCCGGCGTTGGTGACGGAAGTGGAGAAGTCGCGTGGTCCGTACAAACTCAACGCGATGGCAGAGCGTGCAGCACTCGCGGCATTGCGGCACGATATGGCGTGGGTGGAGGAACACGTCGCGCTCGCCGTGACCGTGCGCGAACGACTTGCCGATGCGCTTCGTGCGATGGGACTCGCGCCGATGCCTTCGGCGGCCAACTTTGTGTGTGTACCGATCGCGAATTGCGTGGCAGTTGGCCAAGCCATGCGCGCCCGCGGCGTCGCCGTCCGACCATTCCCGGCTCTGCCAGCTGTTGGTGATGCATTGCGTATTAGTGTCGGGCCATGGGCCCTGATGGAGCGTATGCTCCACGCACTCGCGCCCGCACTTCGTGAGGTGAACGGATGACGACGATACTCGGTGCAGCGGCGCACCAATCGCTGCGCGTTACAGTGTTTGACTATGGAGCTGGCAACTTGCATTCGCTGGTGAAGGCGCTCGAATTGCACGGTGCCCAAGTGCGTATCGAGACGGATGCGGCGCGCGCGGTGCAGCACACCGATGCACTGGTGTTGCCAGGCGTCGGCGCATTCTCGCCTGCGGCAGAACGCTTGGCGTCGGGCCGCGATACGATGCATGACGCGCTTCGCGACGGCCTGCCCTGTCTCGGTATTTGTCTCGGTATGCAACTCTTGTTTGATGCCAGCGACGAAGGACCCGGCGCGGGTCTTGGTATCGTGCCTGGGCGCGTGACGAAGCTCGTTGCGCAGTGCCTGCCACAGATTGGATGGAACCGATTAGACGAGGTGCAGGACCCGCGAATTACGCAATCGATGTTGGACCTCGCGTATTACGCGAACAGTTTCGTCTGTCGTCCGACGCCAGAGGCGATGGATGCCGTCGTTGCGTGGAGCACGCACGAACAGGATCGTTTTCCAGCCGCGATTCGTCGGTACAACGTGTTGGGCGTGCAGTTCCATCCGGAAAAGTCGAGTGCGCCTGGGGTGCGGTTCGTGCAGGCCTTTCTCGGCGACGCGCTTGAGCGCGCCGTGTTCTCACGCGGGGAGATGTGATGATCGTTATTCCGGCCGTGGATTTACGCGGTGGCAGTTGCGTGCAGCTTGTCGGTGGCGATTATGCGGATGAACGCGTGCGCTTGGATGATCCGCTGGCGGTCGCGCGCGAGTGGTCCCGCATCGGCTTCTCTCGGTTGCATGTGGTTGACCTCGACGCCGCGACCAATCGTGGTGCGAACACTGAGGTCATTCGCGATTTATTACGTGACGCCAGCGTGCCGGTACAGGTCGGCGGTGGAGTGCGTGAGGATACCCAGATTGAACGACTGCTCGACGATGGAGCGTCATGGGTGGTGATTGGCACGCGCGCCATTGAGGACGAAGATTGGCGCAGTGAGATGGCGCATCGGTTTCCGGGACGATTGATTATCGCGGCGGATGTCCGTGAGCGTCTCGTCGTCACGCGCGGATGGGCAGAAACATCGCGTCTCGATGTGATTGATTTTGTGCAGGAGCTGGCTGTGTTGCCGCTCGCCGGCGTGCTTGTGACGGCCGTCCACAAAGAAGGGAAGATGGAAGGCACCGATCTTCCCCTGATGGAAGATGTGGCCGACGCGAGTGCGTGGCCGGTGTTCGCTTCTGGTGGTGTGTCATCGTTTGAAGATTTGCGTGCGCTCGAGCATCGCGGTTTGGCCGGCGCGGTGTTGGGCATGGCCCTTTACACGGGCGCGCTTGATGCGCGCCGACTTGCTGAGGAGTACGGAGTATGACCGTCGTCATCCGGGAATCGAAAGAAACGCAAATTCGCTTGGCGGTCACCGCGGGGACAGGCATCACCCGCGTGCGCACAGGCGAGCCGTTTCTCGATCACATGCTGGTGACGTTGGCGCGGTACGCCGGCGTGGACCTTGATGTGCAAGCCACAGGCGATTTGCGACACCATCTCGTTGAGGACGTCGCAATTGTGCTCGGTCAGGCGATCGCGGCCTTCGCGCCGGCTGGCTGCGCACGCTACGGCGAACGCACGATACCGATGGACGATGCTCTGGTGCAGGTCGTGCTCGACATCGGTGGGCGTCCGTATTATCGCGGCCCGTTGCCGTCGCCGTTGTACGATCATTTTATGCGCTCGTTCGCCGACAACGCGAAGACAACGTTGCATGTGCGTGTGCTGCGCGGACGCGACAAGCATCACGTGGTTGAAGCCGCATTCAAAGCGCTTGGACTTGCGCTCCGTGATGCGCTTATTGCGTCAGGCGCCGTGTTTAGCACGAAAGGCAGCGTCCAAGTCGACGTGAGCGAGACGTAACAACATGCTCACTACGCGACTGATTGTATGTCTCGACGTCAAAGGCGCGCGCGTCGTGAAAGGTGTACAGTTTGAAGGGTTACG
>JANYFO010000428.1 GCA_025362635.1 Gemmatimonadaceae bacterium
GTCTTGTTGGCGCAGTGTCCGACCGTCGCCGATGCACACTTGCTGCGGGGGTTTGTCCTCGGCGACATGGGACGTCACGACGCAGCGCTTGAGGCATCGCGACGCGCATCGATGTTAAATCCGTCGCTGCATTCGTTGCAGTCGGACCTATCGCTTGATTCCGCCGCGCCCGTCACGCTTGCTGACGTATCGCAAGATCAGCGCGGCCATGGGACAACGGTGCAGGACGCCGCGCTTGCACGCTACGGCTTAGGCCTCGCATTTCGTCAGCGCGGATACTTCGACGAGGCGCGTCTCGAATTTGAACGGTCGCTCGCCAGCGGCGAAGATGCGCAATTGGCACGGCACGCGCTCGCTGAGTTAGAGCTGCTCGCCGGTCGTTTTGCGGTCGCGCTCGCGCAGTATGACGCGCTGCTTGCCGTGCATCCGGACGAACCTCGCTATTGGAATGAGCGCGGCGTGGCGTTGCATCAAGGCGGCAACGTGGAAGGCGCGGCCGAGAGCTATCGTCGTGCGCTGCAAGGTGATCCGCGCAGCGCGTTGCTCTACAACAATCTCGGTGTCGCGCTGTCCGATCTTGGTGAGCACTCGGCGGCACGCGAGGCCATCGCGCGCGCGAGCGAACTCGACCCAACGTTCACGCGCGCGCGCCTTAATCTCGCGCGCTGGAACCTTGAGCAGCGAGATCCGTTGGCAGCGCTGGCCCTCTTGCGCGAACTTGTGGCGTTTCATCCGACCGACGCGGATGCGTGGCTCGCGATGGGTATCGTGCTGCAGGAATTACATCGACCAGACGACGCCCGCGACGCATTTACGCGCGCGATTGAACATCGGCCCGAGCATGCAGAGGCGCGATATGCCCTAGCCCAAGTGCTCGGTGTATTGGGTGATGCCGATGGTGCATTGCGCGAGACGCAACACGCGTTAGGGCTCGCACCGATGCGCGCAGAGTCTCGGCTGACGGTGGGTATCGAGCTGCAGTACGAATGCCCAGACGCTGCAGGAATGCTTGACTTGCTGGCCTTGCGTGCCCACGACCCGCTCGCCGGTGTGAGTGTCGATGCGTCACTCGTTGCCGGCCTATTACCAGAACACGATCCTCGCGGTCGTGCAGAGAATGACCATGACGAGCAAACGGTTGATCCGATAGCGCAGGCGTTGCGCGGTTGTGCCGACGGCGACGCGTTTGCGGTGCGCGGTGTGCATGGCGAGGCCATTGAGCGTTTCGAAACCGCGCGTCGCTCGCTCGAACCGGCAGATCACTTTGCATCGGTCGCACATCGTGCGATGTGGCGCCGTGCCGCTATTGGTGAAGCGCGGTCTCGCTGCCTCATGGGCGAAGGACACGTCGCCCACGAGATGCTCCGCAAGCTCGGCGCTGCCGATCCGCACGATCAGGAAGTGTTGGCGCTTTTCGCGGACAGTGCGGCGGAGGCATCACACCGCGATGGCTCCGAGCCTGAGGCGACCCGAAAAATCATGCAACGATTGTTGCGCATGGACACCACGAGCGCGGCACTGATGCATTTCGTAGGTGACACCGCCGTACGCATCGGTCATGAAGCGTTTGCCATGGCGTTTTTTCGGCGCGCGTTGGCGATCGATCCAACGCGTCCGTCGCCCCGCGTGGCGATCGCGCGACTTTTGCGCGCGCGCGGGGAACTCTTGTCGGCCCGCCTCGAGTTGGTGGCCGCACTGAGTACGGCGCCGGGATGGCGCGATGCGGTGCTCGAACTTGCGCGGGTGCATCGCGATGCGGCGCGCGGCGCAGAAGCAATCGCGCTGCTCGCACGTCATCTCGCGCACACGCCAACAGACCTCGATGCCATCCTCCTCTTGTCGCAAGTACTCATCGCGCTTGAACGCGACGACGATGCCCGAGTGACGGTGAATCGCGCGGTCCGTCATGCACCGGATGACCAGGGAGCACTCTGGTTTGATGGCCTGTTGTTGTTTCGGCAGTCGCGACAACGAGACGCGACCGAGCGGTGGACGCGTCTCCTCGCGCAGGACGGCGACGAACGCGGGTTTGCGGCGGACGCACGAGCGGCCCTTGATTCGCTTGCCATATCCGCCGTGCGGCTCGCGTCATGAGTTTAGAGGGACGGCTGCGCGATCTCGGGCCCCTCGAGCTCTGTCAAATGCTCGCGACGAGTCGTAAAACGGGCGTACTCATCGTGCGCGCGCCGCTGCACGCGCGTGCCGCAGAAATTCGCTTCGTGCAAGGTACGGTCATCGATGCGAGTCAATGGCCGGTCGATCAGAGCGCATCGGACGTACTGATGCCTCGCGCTACATCGGGAACGATCGACACGCGCACGGTCCAAACGTGTGTTCTGGATTTGTTGACGTGGCGCGACGGTGACTTCCGCTTTGTTGCGGACGACGTTGCGGCCACGATACATACGTCAGTGCGCATCTTGCTCGAGCCCCTCCTCGTCGAAGCAGCACAGCGCGCTGAGGTGTGGGAGCGTGTTGCAGATCGCGTTGCACATCCGCGTGTAATACCTGCCTTTGTTGACGTCGAACCGCAACAGTTGCCGTTGCTCCGCCTCGTACCACAAGAATGGGAAGTACTTACGCGCGTGGATGGACGACGCGATCTCACCGCGTTGGCCGACGTGCTTGGACGCGATCTCGTGGACATCGCGCAGATCGTGCACGGACTAATCGGCGCTGGATTGCTCACGTTGCGAGAACCCGGCAGTGCGCCTCGACGTCATCCCACGCCGCCCGCGCAGTCCGTTGTCGACCCGTCGCCGGATTTTGTTGGACAGATTGGAGACCTCTGGATTCCCGCCGCCGAGCATCGCCTGACGCCGCTCGCGGACATCGCGGTTGAAGACGACTCCATCTTCGATCCGGTCAGTCTCGGCGTACTAAGCGCCGACGGTATGCCGCGATGCGGATTGCAGGCTCCCGACGCCGATATCTTCCTGTCGGTTGCGTCGTCGGCAACTGCGCCGTCTGAAGTGCAGAGCGCGACGCGGTGGCCAACCTCGAACATGGATGCGACCACGCTGTGCCTTTACGGCGATGATGCCGCGTGCTCGGGTGATCTTGCTGGTGCCTTGACCTTTTGGAGTGCAGCGCTCCGTTCCGTCGAGCCACCCGCAGACGCTGATCGCATCCGCGAGGCGATCGCACTTGCTGCGCGACTGCACGCACTTCTTCATCCAATACGAGCGGGCAGAGGACTCTAGTCGCATGCCTATCGTTGATCACGCTACGCGACTTATCACCTGCAAGTTGGTGTACTACGGTCCGGGACGTTCGGGCAAAACCACCAACTTGAGCTACCTGCATTCGGCGTTGCCGAGCGGACAAGTCGGCTCGCTGACATCGCTGGCAACACGTCGGGATCGCACGTTGTTCTTCGATTATCTCCCGGTCGATCTCGGTACCGTCGGCGCGTATCGCGTACGCTTTCAACTGTACACGGTTCCTGGCCAACCGTACTACCGTGCCATTCGCCAGCTGGTCGTGCAAGGTGCGGACGGCATTGCCTTTGTCGCCGACAGTCAGCGGCATCGTTGGGACGACAACATAGAAAGCATGCAAGATTTGCACGCGAATCTCGCTGAGCACGGTGTGGACGCGCGCGGATTGCCCATGGTAATCCAATACAACAAGCAGGACTTGCCACCGTCGCTCTCAACACCGGTGAACGAACTTTCGGATGCTCTTAACTTCCGCAGCGTACCAGAAGTCGCCGCGGATGCAATAAACGGTGTCGGTGTTTTCGACACGTTGCGCGCCTTGGGTATGCGCGTACTGCGTCGTCTCGGCGCCGACGAAGCACCAGGAATGGCTGCGTGAGCGGACTACTTGACGGGAGCTATCGGTTCGAGACCTTTGTAGTTGGGTCTTCAAATCGCCTTGCTGTGTCCGCCGCGCGTGCGGTTGCCGCCGCGCCTGGGACGGCCTACAACCCCCTCTTTATTTACGGAGAATCTGGGCTCGGCAAAACGCATTTGGCGGCCGCGATTGCGTATCACGCCGTCGTGGCGCATCCAGGACTGCGCGCCGAGATACGCTCGGGTGAAGCGCTCGCAGAAGAGCTGCATCGCGCCATCGCGACGGGTGAATCCGAACGTTTCGCACAGCGCTTCGAGGCCGTGGAGCTGCTGATCTTGGACGATGTGCAATTTCTCACCGGACAGCGCGAAACACAGAGCGAACTCCTGCGGCTTTTTAATGCGATGCAGGGCGGCAGCCGTC
>JANYFO010000469.1 GCA_025362635.1 Gemmatimonadaceae bacterium
TCGGCGACAAAGTCTCGCTGGTGTTGGCACCGCTCGTGGCATGCCTTGGCGTTGCCGTGCCGATGATGTCCGGACGCGGGCTCGGTCACACGGGTGGTACCCTCGACAAGCTTGAAGCGATCCCGGGATTTCGCACCGACCTGACACTGTCGGAAGCCGTACGGTTGGTCGAGCGCGTTGGATGTGCCCTCATCGGGCAAACGCACGAAATCGCACCGGCCGACCGACGCTTGTACGCGTTACGCGACGCAACCGCGACGGTAGAAAGCATTCCACTCATTAGCGCAAGCATCATGTCAAAGAAACTTGCGGAAGGTCTGACGGGACTCGTGTTGGATGTGAAGCGTGGCTCCGGCGCGTTTCTTCCGGAACTTGATCGCGGCCTGGCGCTCGCGCAAACGATGATTGATTTGGGTGCCGACTATGGATGCCCCGTGGTGGCGTTACTCACGGCGATGGATCGACCGCTTGGGCGTGCCTGTGGCAATGCGTTGGAGGTCGAAGAAGCAATCATGGCGCTGCGCGGTGAAGGACCAGCAGATCTCATGAGCGTGACGTACGCGCTGGGCGCGGAGATGTTGCTGTTGGGCGGTGTGGTCGTCGATCGCGATGACGCGCGACGTCGCATGGAAGTCGCCATCTCCAGCGGTAAAGCGGCCGCCAAGTTCGAGGAGATTATCGCCGCGCAAGGCGGCAACCCGGCCGTCGTCAACGATCCGTCGTTGCTGCCACAAGCCGTCGAATGCGAACTGTTTCTCGCACCACGTGATGGCGTTGTTGCCCAAGTCGAACCACGCACCATCGGTCGCGGCATCACACTCCTCGGCGGCGGCCGCACAAAAGTTGAAGACGTTGTCGATCCAACCGTGGGTTTCGTGATTACTGCGCGTCCGGGTGACATTGTGCGCGCCGGAGAACCGTTGGCTACAGTATTCGCGAAGGATCGCGACGGCGTGGCAGAGGGCTTGGCGGTCTTGCGCGAGGCGATTCGCATTGCCGACGACGCCGATCCGCCACTTCCGCTCATTTCCCATCGGGTCACCGAAGCGGGGGTCGAAGTCTACGACAGTTAGGAAGTTGGAGTGTTGGCCTCCCCGTTATTCACCGCTGTGCATAAATTCCGCGTCACGACGACCGCCACGGTCCAACGGCCTCACGCTGCGCCACGTGCGCACTATCCACAGCACTTCTGATGACACCGACCACGAACCGTCTGCTCAGCTACGTATTTCTTGCCGCCGTGTTGCCGTTGATCGCGCTGTGGGCGCTGCTGATCAAGATCTCCACACCGAACATCACCGGTGGTATGGAACCCACGGTCACGACCCTGTGTTACGTCGCGGTGACATTTATTGCCGGCGCATTGATCATCGTCTGTGTCAACTTTTCGCGGCAATTGGCGCGTCAGGCGAAAGGGCAGTTCACGACACCGTAATCGGCGACCCGCGTGGGGTGCCCGTGCAATGACGTGTCGAATGTATCATGAAACTCGAACGCATTGAGGCGGTTATGCACAAGCGCGTGCAGCACGTTTCGCAAAGAAACAATATTGGTCGCCTCGCGACGGCACTCGCGTTTTGGAGCGGCGGGCTTCTCGCCGCCTGCACCAGTGCAGAACAGCCCAGCAACTCGTCTAACGTCACATCGCCGGCCACCAGCGAGCCGGTTTCGCTCATCGCGTACAGCGTGCAACAAGCCACCGTTGGGGTGGCATTCGCGTACGATGCGAGTCGAGGAAGTGCGGCCTTTCGCGTACTGCGAGCGAAATCGCTGACGTACCGTA
This sequence comes from Gemmatimonadaceae bacterium, assembly GCA_025362635.1. GTDB lineage: Bacteria > Gemmatimonadota > Gemmatimonadetes > Gemmatimonadales > Gemmatimonadaceae > Gemmatimonas. The sequence continues at coordinate 1,784 of JANYFO010000469.1, forward strand.
TATCATTTGCACCGAATGCGAACGGACTCGTCGCCATCGGTGCACGCATCAGTGGTGAGCCGCTGGTCGCTGGTACGTTCTCCGCGACAATCACGGCGTCAGATGTTACTGGTCGCAACGCAACGGATGTCCTGACCATTGTTGTTGGCGGCGCGACACCCGTCACGCTCGCGTCGGCTAACGCAGCACAAGGGGCGACGGTTGGCGCGACCTTTAACTACGACGCAACAAAGGGTGGTACTGCATTCACTGGCGCGTCACTCACCTATGCGGTGACGTTTGTACCGAGTGCGAATGGCTTTTCGTCCGTGAGCGGACGCATTTTGGGCGTACCATCGGCTGTTGGCACCACGACGGCCACCGTGACTGCAACCGATGGGAACGGTCAGCGAGTTGCGAATGCATTCCCCATTGTCACGTTTGCGGCTGATCTCGTTTCGCCGTCACTGCCGGTCACCTCGTTTGCGTACTCCGACATCTCGTCGCCGTTGCCGCTGCATTTCGCGGCGGCGAATGCGCCCGGTGGCAGTGCCGTCGCGCTCGACAATACACCAGCAGCAAATCGCACCACCGATGCCGGCGCAACACTGGGTCGTGTGCTCTTTTATGATCGACGCGTTTCTTTAAATGATCGTCTCTCCTGTGCGTCGTGTCATCAGCAACAGTTCGCCTTTGCCGACACAGTCAAACTCAGTCGCGGTTTCGCCGGTGGATCAACCGGACGACACAGCATGGGGTTGCAAAACGCGCGCTTCTATCAGCGAGGGCGCTTCTTTTGGGATGAGCGCACCGCATCGCTCGAAGCTCAAGTGCTCGCTCCCATTCAGGATGCGACCGAGATGGGTATGACGCTCGACAATCTCGTTATCAAACTTTCGTTGCAGCCGTTCTATGTACCGTTGTTCCAGGCTGCGTTTGGTAGCAGCGACATCACCACCGATCGTATTGCTCGGGCGCTCTCGCAATTTGTGCGCTCACTCGTGTCCGGTACGTCGCGTTTTGACCAAGCGTTCGCAGGTGGCGTTCCCAACTTCAACGCGGTTTTCACCGCGCAGGAAATTCAAGGGCAGCAGTTGTTCACTGGTCAAGCTGGGTGCGCGCGTTGTCACGCCAGCAATGCGCATGTGAGTGATGATATTCACAACACTGGGCTTGATGCGACCGTCACCGATAATGGTGCTGGGCAGGGTCGCTTTAAGGCGCCCTCGCTGCGCAACATCGCGGTGCGCGCGCCGTACATGCACGACGGACGCTTCGCCACGCTCGATCAAGTGGTGGAGTTTTATAATTCCGGTGTACAAGCCAATCCCAACCTCGATAACCGTCTGCGTGGCCCGAATGGACAAGCGCAGCGTTTGAATTTGAGTATTACCGAGAAGGCGGCCATTGTGAGTTATTTGCGTGCGTTGACGGACACGCAGTTTCTCACCTCGGCGAAGTATGCGAGTCCGTTTGCGCGGTGATCAATGGGACGCACACACCGCACTCATTCTTTGCCCCCACGGTAACGAGTGCGGCGCGATGCGCGCTGACTATTCGTGCAGTGACGAGTGTCGCGAATCCCGCACATACGTGCGGACGCGGAAAGCCTGATCGATCTCGAGTCCGATATGTGACAGCAACTGTCGGCTGTGGAATGCAAAACGTGGTGCGAAACAATTGTTCGCGCGGTATTCATTTGGCGGTGCACTGCACGCGATGCAAGTTTTCTCATCGTACTGATATCATATAAAATTTCAGATGGCTAAGTAATCTTGCAGGAATTTACCAGAAAAAAGCATAAGTAACTGCTGACCGCGAATCAGTCGAAGATGTTCCAATGAGATTTGACTGGCGGTGCTGTGGCCGTTGCTATGTTGGCGTACGATTACTGCAACGTCGAAACCACCAACACAACGGGTCCGCCTCAATCGAGACGGACCCGTTGTGTTTCCGTACCCGCACCAAATCAAATATCCAGATTGCTCACAAACCGCGCGTTCGCCTCGATAAACAACCGGCGCGGCTCCACTTCGTCGCCCATCAGCGTTTGAAACGTTTGGTCCGCCAATACTGCGTCATCCATGGTCACGCGCAACATCGTCCGGGTACCCGGATCCATCGTGGTCTTCCACAACTGCTCCGGATTCATTTCGCCGAGTCCTTTGTAACGCTGCACCATGATATTCGAGCGGCCTTCGTTGCCACCTAATCGTTCGGCGTAACCGTCACGCTCTTTTTCGGTATATGCGTAAAACTCTTCCTTCCCCTTAGAAACGCGATACAGGGGTGGCTGCGCGATGTACATGTACCCGGCGTCGATCAACTCCGGCATTTGTCGAAAAAAGAACGTCAGCAACAGCGTACGAATATGCGCGCCATCGACGTCGGCGTCGGTCATGATGATAATTTTGTGATACCGCGCTTTCGCTAAGTCAAACTCTTCGCGAATACCCGTCCCAATGGCCGTGATGATCGTTCGAATTTCTTCGTTCGACAACACCTTATCGATGCGCGCCTTTTCGACATTGATGATCTTGCCGCGCAGCGGCAGGATGGCTTGAAAGTCGCGCATGCGTCCCTGCTTGGCCGAACCACCGGCGGAGTCGCCTTCGACGAGATAGACCTCGCAGAGCGCAGGGTCCGACCACGAGCAGTCGGCCAACTTGCCCGGCAAGCTTGCGACATCTAACGCGGATTTTTTGCGCGTCAGATCACGCGCCTTACGCGCCGCTTCACGCGCTCGCGCCGCCGACATCGCCTTGTCGATAATCAGATTGGCCGTTTTCGGATGCTCCTCGAGATATTGCGAGAGCAACTCGTTGACAACACTGCGCACGGCACCCTCTGCTTCAGAGTTGCCAAGCTTGGTTTTCGTTTGTCCTTCAAACTGTGGTTCGCGCACCTTCACCGACAACACGGCCGTAAGGCCTTCACGCACATCGTCACCAGTCAGGCGAATGTCCTTATCCTTCTTCGCCAAATTGCTCGACTTCTCGATGTATTTGTTAATGACACTCGTCAGCGCGCTCTTAAATCCGGTAAGGTGCGTACCGCCTTCATGCGTATTGATATTATTTAC
>JANYFO010000025.1 GCA_025362635.1 Gemmatimonadaceae bacterium
TACGGCTACACTCAGAGCTACGGATACGGCAATGGGTATTATTGGGGACAGACACCTGTGATTATCGTGACCCGTGGCTCCGATGGATCGGGCACCGCGACGCCGCAGGGACGCGCCGTGAAAGGACAAGGCTATACGCGCGACCGATCAGCGCCGACGGGCGTGTCTGCCGAACGCGGTTCGTCAGGTTCCTCAACGGGGTATTCGAGCGGCGGTTCGTCGAGCAGCGGTTCGTCGAGCAGCGGTTCGTCCGGTGGTGCTGCGCCACCCGCTGAGCGTACTGCAAAGCCCCGTCCGCCGGGGTCTTGAGATTGCCATAATGAATGACCAGCACGGGGCGGATCTCGACGAAGATTCGCCTCGTTGTTTTTTCAGAATCGTGTCGAAATATTGACGCTAATGTCGTGAATCGAATTGCGAGGTGATGGTGCAGGCCGCACTTTGCGCCTCATGCCTTCCCGCCTTGTGTCGATCGCGCTTGTCGCGTGCTGTCTCGTCCCTCTCGCCGCGGTGCCGCCGCACTCGTCCGATTCGTTCGCACGGTTTGTCGACGAATATCTTGATGAGTTTGCGCAACGTCATCCGTCCATTGCGGCCGGCAACGGCATTCACACTCACGACGACCTGCTCGACAATTTTTCCGCAGCGGCGGTGCAACGCGAAATTGTCGCGTTGAAACGATCACGGACACGACTCCGCGCGTTCACGGCCGCACAACTCACCATTGACGAACGTGTGGATCAAAAAATCCTCGACGGAATTATCGATGGTTGGCTGTTGGAGCAGGAAACGCTCCAAAACTGGCGTCGTAATCCAATGATTTACGCGTCAGCACTTACGGATGGCATCCACAATTTGATGACGATGGAGAATGCGCCCGCCCCGGTCCGCATGCGAAACATCATTTACAAACTGTCGGACGTGCCCAAGCTACTCGGCGCGGCACGTATCAATATTGTGAATCCCCCAAAGCTCTTTGCACAGCGCGGAGTGGTCATGATGCGGGGCGCATCCGACATGCTAACGAAAGACGTGCGGCTCGCGTTTGCCTCGCAGGAACACACACCACTCATGGACTCGCTCGCGCGCGCGATCACTATCGCGCAACCGCTTGTCGACGCATACGCAACTTGGCTTGAGACGACTGTTGTGCCGAAAGCTAGCGGCGATTTTACGATTGGTGGAGCAAACGTTGCGCGACGATACCGCGCTGAAGAATTAATTTTTGAATCGTTAGGCGACCTCGTCGCACTGGGTGAGCGCGAACTTGCCAACGGGCAGCGCGAGTTTCGTGCCGCCGCCGCGCGTCTCGCACCCGGACGTGATCCCTTGGCTACTTGGCTCGAAGTTCGACGAAATCATCCACAACGCGGCGCCGTTGTTTCGGCAACACAACGCCTCGTTGATTCACTCACGAATTTTGTAATGACACACAAGTTGGCCACGATTCCAGTTGGTGAACGAGTGCTCGTCGCCCCGGCGCCGGTGTTTGATTTAGGCTTTGCCTCGATGCACGCGTCGCCACCGTTGGAGCGCGTTCCCGTCAGAAGCATTTTTTACATTACTGACGCGACCGCCGACATGACACCGGCACAGCAACAAGCGTGGTTAGAGCGCTACAACTATGCCTCACTGGTCAACACGGCCGCGCACGAAGCGATGCCTGGACATTGGTTGCACTCGACCTACATGCGCCACACGCCGGGTAAAGTACGACGCATCTGGATTGGACTCAATCCATTCCCGCAACCGTCATCTGGACAGGACGGCTGGGCGCACTACGCCGAGCAACTCATGGTGGAAGAAAAGTTTGGCGATGGCGATCCGCGTTTACAGTTGGCGCAGCTCAGTGACGCCCTTACACGGGTCTGTCGCTTGCTGTCGGGCATCAAACTGCATACCAAAGAATGGACATTCGACGACGCGCAAGCGTGCTTCGAAAAGCAAGCATACGTGGCGGCGCCCGCCGCACGACGAGAAGCCGAGCGCGCGGCGTACGATCCGACGTACGGCGGATACTTTCTTGGCAAACGTGGATTGCTCACGCTGCGCCGCGACTACAAAGTAAAACTTGGATCGGCGTTTGATTTGCGCGCGTTTCACGAACGCATCATGACCAACGGGATCGCGCCTATCTGGGCGCACCGGCAACTACTGCTCCCAGGCGATACGTCGCGAGTGATTCAATAGATGACCGATCGAGCAAAAGTTCGAGTGGGCCTGCTGGGTGCAGGCGCGTGGGCGAAGTTTGCACACATACCGGGATACTTACGTGATCCGCGGTGCGAGCTGGTCGCCATCGCCGATCCGCTTGTGGACCGCGCACAAGAGTTTGCGACTGAGTTCGGAATTCCCGACGTCTACGATTCCCACGAGGCGCTGATTGCGCGACCCGATATCCATCTCGTCGACGTCTGTACGCCGAGTGCGACGCACTTTGCGCTCAGCTGGGCAGCGTTGGAAGCCGGGAAACATGTGCTATGCGAGAAGCCGGTTGCGTACGACTACACCGAAACGCTCCGCGCGGCGGCACTCGCGAAATCAAAAGGGCTGAAGACGAAGTTGGGCTTCACCTTTCGCTACAGTCCGGCCATGCGGTACATGAAGGAACTGATCGACGATGGCTTTATCGGCACGCCATTTATTTACAATGGATATGAGCAAAATTCGCAATTCCTCGATCCGCTCAATCCGTTGCGACAAGTCGACCACGAGGCTGATCAGTCGACCATCCAAGTGTCGTCGTTAGAAGGCTATGGTGCACCAATCATGGATCTTGGGCACTTGTTTATGGGCAGTCGATTCAAGGCGGTCGTCGGCACTATGAAAAATTTTGTCCCCGAGCGTGTCGTACGTGCAACAGGAACAATGATGCGCATGAACATCGACGACGGCGACATCTTCATCGGCGACTTCGAGAGCGGAGCCTTCGGGTCCATCCAGACGAGCTTCGTGACGGTCGGGAACTATCCGGGGCTCGAGGCGCGAGTCTACGGGAGCAAGGGCGCCCTCATCTGCCGCCTCGTCGAGGAGAATGGGATCTGCGAGTCGCTCAAGGGCGCCACGGCCGAGGAGGTCGAGTTCCGTGAGCTCGACGTACCGGCGCGGTTCTATCCGCCGGGCGGAAGCAAGGAAGAATCCTGGCGCTCACTCTTCTATGCGAATCTGATCAGCTCTTTCCTCACCGAGATCATCAGCGATGGTCCGGACAACCAGGGTAGCTTCGAG
>JANYFO010000037.1 GCA_025362635.1 Gemmatimonadaceae bacterium
TTTCATCGTTCAACGCGTTGAAATTTATATCGAGGCCGCAATCCAACGGCTCGCCACAAGCGTAGCCCACGAGCTAGCGATTCCTCTTCTCGCCACGTCTAAGTTTCAATGCACTCGCACTCCAGCGCGTTACGACACGCCGCCCTTGCACTACTCGTCTTCGTCGCCATGGGTGAGACACGGCTGCAGGCACAAGACACGTTAGTCAAAAAAATCGCGTCAGACAGCGCCCGCATGCAGTCACTCGAGCCTGTAAAAGTGCGCGGCCGCATTGATAATCTGATTGGTATTGCCAGTTCAGCCTCCGAGGGTCGCGTGGGCGCCGCGGACTTGCGCCTGCGTCCGGTTACCCGAGAAGGCGAATTGCTCGAAGCAATTCCCGGCGTGATTGTCACACAGCACTCAGGCGAAGGAAAGGCGAACCAGTACTTCGTTCGCGGATTTAACCTGGATCATGGAACAGACTTTCAGACGCGTGTGGATGGAATGCCCATCAATTTGCCGACACACGCGCACGGACAAGGTTACACCGATCTCAATTTCTTGGTGCCAGAGCTAGTTGACTATCTCGACTACAAGTTGGGTGTGTACCACGCGGAGCTTGGCGATTTCGGTAGTGCTGGCGGCGCGGAATTTCATTTGTTGCGAAAGCTCGACCGTCCATTTTTTACCGCAGCTTCTGGTGCAAATGGTTTGGCGCGGTTGGCTGGCGGTGCTTCAACGCGATTGGCCGGTGGTGATTTTCTGATTGGCGGGGAAGTGCACACGTATGATGGCCCTTGGCGACGCGCCGAAAAAATTCGAAAGCAAAGTGGCATGGCACGCTACACGTTTTCGCGCAACGCCACGCAGTGGTCACTGCTCGGACTTGCGTATAGAAATCGTTGGAATAGCAACGATCAGATCCCGTTGCGCGCGGTAGAACGTGGTCTCATTTCGCGGTTCGGACAAATCGATTCTACTGTCGGTGGGAACACACAACGGTACAGTCTTTCTGGTTCCATGCGACGTGTTTCGGGTCGGGCCATACAGGACATACAAATTTACGGGATATACTCCGATCTCGACATCGTCTCCGATTTTACATACTTCCTCAACGATGCGACGGGTGACCAATTTGCACAGCGCGATCATCGCATTGTGCTCGGCGGAAGTGCGAAGCACGTGCAAACGGTTGCCGCGTTTAATGTGTCCAATACGCTCACCGTAGGCGTGCAAGTCCGTACCGATCTTATCAACGGCATTGGACTTTATAACTCCGCACGAAGTGTTCGCACACACACTGTTCGGCAGGACAATGTGCGCGAATCTGGAACGGGCGTCTACGTACAGGCGGAGTCGAAGTGGACGACATGGTTTCGGAGCGTATTGGGGGCACGCGCCGATGTGTATGCGTTTAGCGTCCTCAGTGATCTCGCCGAAAATTCAGGACATCGGATGGCGGGCATCGTGAGCCCGAAAGCGTCGTTCATTTTTGCACCGAATGCCACGACCGAAGTGTATGTCAGCGGCGGCTATGGCTTTCATAGCAATGATGCGCGTGGTACCACTATCAGCGTCGATCCGGTAACGAGAGATGCAGCGTCACGCGTCGATCCGCTGGTGCGATCGCGCGGAGCGGAAGTTGGTTTGCGGGCCACGCCGGTGAGCGGTTTGCGGACGACGGTGACACTGTGGGCGCTGAACTTAGATAGTGAGTTGCTCTTTACCGGTGACGGTGGAACGACAGAACCGTCAGCAGCGAGCAAGCGACAAGGCATCACGTTCGCCAACTTTTATCGGCCACTTCCGCGTCTTTCGGTCGATGCAGACGTGTCGTTTGCCCACGCGCGATTTCGTGACGTCGACGGCGGGCATACGCGTGTGCCTGGCGCGTTAGAAAGTGTGTACGCGGGAGGCATCGCGTGGAGTCCAGTGCGCGAAGGCGTGTTTGCGTCGGCCCGGGTGCGGCGGTTTGGATCGTACGCCCTGACCGAAGACAACAGTGTTCGATCAACGGCTACGTCGTTACTCAGCGGGGACGCGGGTTACCAATTACACAACGGCATTCGGATGCAGTTTACTGCGCTCAATCTGCTGAATGCACGCGCGTCGGACATTCAGTACTACTACGCCTCGCGGTTGCGCGGAGAGCCGACAGGCGGCGTGGAAGATATCCACTTCCATCCGGTTGAGCCGAGACAGATTCGCGTCTCACTGGGATGGGGTTTCTAGGAGTCGAACAGCGTCGTTTAATTGCGGTCGTGATATGTTGTTCGCTACAGTAATTTGCGTTGATGCAACTTGGACTCTACACCTTCGCCGAAACCACAGCGGACCCAGCTACTGGCGTCCGCGCATCATCGCAGCAACGACTCTTCGACCTCTTGGAAGAAGTCGAGCTTGCTGACCAAGTCGGACTCGATGTCTTCGGCATTGGGGAACATCACCGTGTCGACTTTGCCGTCTCGACACCGGCGGTTGTGTTGGCGGCGGCGGCCGCACGCACGAAACGCATTCGGCTGACGAGTGCCGTTACGGTCCTGAGTTCAGACGATCCTGTGCGCGTTTTTCAGGAGTTTGCCACGCTCGATCTCTTGTCGGGCGGACGAGCTGAGATCATGGCGGGTCGTGGATCGTTCATCGAGTCGTTCCCCTTATTCGGCTACGATCTTGATGACTACGATACGCTGTTCAGCGAAAAGCTCGATCTGTTGCTCAAGCTCCGCGACAATGAACGTGTGCAATGGACTGGCGCACATCGCGCGCCGCTGAACAACGTTGGCGTCTATCCGCGCCCGGTGCAGTCTCCGTTGCCAGTGTGGATTGCCGTTGGCGGTACGCCCGCGTCCGTAATCCGTGCGGCCGAATTGGGACTACCATTGGCGATCGCCATTATCGGCGGCACTCCAGATCGCTTCGTACCGCTCGTGGATTT
>JANYFO010000043.1 GCA_025362635.1 Gemmatimonadaceae bacterium
GATTCGCAATACGGCATGAAGGTGATTGGTGGCGATATCAAACATCTCATCGATGCTGGTGGCAGCGCTGGTGTTGGCTCACATGGTCAACAACAGGGCATTGGCTACCATTGGGAACTTTGGAACATCGGCATGGGTGACGGCATGCGTCCGATTGACGCCATGCGCATCGGCACCATCCTTGGTGCCAATGCCCTGGGACTCGGCAAAGATGTTGGGTCGATTGAAGCGGGTAAGATGGCGGACTTGGTGATCTTCGACAAAAACCCGTTGGAGAATTTGCAGAACACCAACTCGATCAAGTACGTCATGAAAAACGGCAGACTCTACGAGGGCGCGACACTCAACGAGATTTATCCGCGCGTGAAAAAGGGCGCGCCGTTTCCGTGGAACGAGGATGATTCACCAACGCGTGACCGGATGAAGACGGGCGGTCCGCCGTGATGCAGTGGTGTTAGGCGGAGCTGAGGAAATGTTCCTCGACAATCTTGCCATCGCGCACTTTGTAGAGCGCGGTTTCGTTCATGACGTGGCGCACGCCTTCGTGTCCATTTGTGCCTCATAGGTGCAGAGCAGGAACTTCTTGTGTGGTTCGCGGCTATCTCTCCTGAGCGCTGCGTTTGTTGGCGCTGAGACATCTATCTGGAGACTACCGTGCTTCGCACATTAGCTGTTTTCGTGGCACTGTCCACGTTGTCCCTTCCAGCCGCCGCGCAAAAGCCGCTGCAGACTGCCTACTTCGCCGGTGGATGCTTTTGGGGCGTTGAGGCCGTGTTCGAACATGTGAAGGGCGTCACGAGCGTCGTGTCTGGTTATGCTGGCGGTACCGTGGTGAAGCCCGACTACGAAATGGTCAGTACCGGTCGCACCGGTCACGCGGAATCGGTAAAGGTGGTGTTCGACCCAAGCGTCGTTTCGTACGAAACGCTGTTGCAAGTATTTTTCGCGGTCGCGCACAATCCGACCGAGCTCAATCGTCAGGGACCTGACATGGGCACACAATATCGTTCCGCAATTTTCTTCGCGAACACTGCGCAGCAAAGTGCGGCAACGGCGTACATCGCCGAGTTGACAAAGGCCAAGAAATTCGCGCGGCCTATTGTTACGCAGGTTGCATCACTCGGATCGTTTTACGAGGCGGAAAGTTATCACCAGAATTATCTCGCGTCGCATAAAACGGAGCCGTACATCGTGTACAACGATTTGCCGAAGCTCGAGGAATTGCATAAAACGTTTCCGGCGTTGTGGACGGAAAAGTAGGGAGTAGGGATTAGGGATTAGGGTTTAGGAGCGGCACGTGGCAATAACCGCGGTAACGCGCTGCGCGGTGCGACGCATTTATCCGTTGGTGTCCAAGCCAAGTCCCGCAGACGCCACATCTGTCGGCACCAAATCGGCCAGCATTTTCGTCAGTGCGGTGCGATCGACCGGCTTGACGAGGTGCCCGTCGAACCCGGCCACCTTCGACTTTCTCCGGTGTTCGTCGGATCCCCACCCCGTCAGGGCAATCAGCACCATTGCCGCGCCCCACGGCTGTTCCCGAATCTTGCGGGCCGCTTCGTAGCCGTCCATTGTAGGGAGCCCGATGTCGAGCAGCACTACGATTGGTCGGAACGCGGCCGCGGCCTTCACCGCCTCGTCACCGTCGTAAGCGATGTGCGTTTCGTTGCCGGACAGCTCGAGTAACATCGCAAGAGATTCTGCCGCGTCCCGGTTGTCATCGACCACAAGGATGCGGCGGCCGGTCGGCGATGGCGCCCCGACAAAGGACTCCGGCGTCAAACCAGCCGGTACGCCGACCGGGCCCTCCGCGTGAAGCGGCAAGCGGACGGTGAACGTGCTCCCGCCGCCCACGCCCGGACTCTCGGCGTCTACCGTCCCGCCATGTAGCTCAACCAGCCGCTTCACCAACGACAGCCCGATACCCAATCCGCCTTGAGCCTTGTCGAGCGTGTCCCGCACTTGGGTAAACATGTCCCACAATGTCGGCAGAGTCTCCGCGGCAATGCCCGCTCCAGTGTCAATCACACGAATAACAGCTTGGCCGCCGTCACGCGCGACGTTTACCTGGATGTGTCCGCCTGGTTCGCTGTACTTGGCAGAGTTGGTTAGCAAATTGGCCACGACCTGAACCAGGCGAGTCTGGTCCCCCACGACCGACAGTGGCTCCTCCGGCAAGACCACCTCCAACGCATGCCGCTTTTCGTCGATTAGCAAATGGCACGCTTCAACTGCGGCGTCAACCACCTCTCGCACCGCCACGCGCTCCGACCGCAGTGTGATTTTTCCGCTTCGCACACGGGAGATGTCGAGCAGGTCGTCTACAAGGTTCACAAGATGCCCGAGCTGTCGATCGATCATGCGAAGCGTTGCCTCCGCTTGCTCGGGATTTCGGGTCATTCGCAGGACGGCCACTCCGCTGCGGATCGTAGCCAGCGGGTTGCGCAGCTCATGGGAAAGAGTGGCTAAAAACTCGTCCTTCCGCACGTCCTGTTCGGACAACACTTGCTCGGCCCGCTTGAGGTCGGTAATGTCGATGGCCGCACACGTAACACCGGAAATGATTCCCGCGGTATCCCAAAGCGGTTCCACCAGCAGATGATAATGCTGGACGCCGTCCTGAACGTGAATCAGAATTTCCTGCTGCTGGCCGATTCCGGTACGGATCACATCCCGTTTTAGCGCCTCCGTCACCGCAGCGTCCGCAGCGCGCTCAAACAGATCCGCATCTCGATTGCCGACAACCTCCGCGGCGCTGAAACCCAGAGCGGGGTTGTAAATCCAAGTGTAGCGCAGGTCCAGATCTTGTTGAAAGAGCACAACGGAGGAGCAATCCAGGGCCAGTTCCAATCGCTGAGTCGAGAGCCTAATGGTTGCCTCGGACGCTCGTTGTTCGGTCACGTCTCTCGCGACGGACACGAATTGTTCGATCTGGCCGTCCAAACCGTGAATCGCGGTTACGGTCACGTCCCACCACCGTAGCGAGCCGGCAACCGTGGGGCAACACCCAGAAAATCGTCCGACCCCGCCGTCGCGAGCGGTAGCCAGCGCCGCCTCGGCCTCCACCCTAACTCCGCCGGCCTCCCAGTAGCTGCCCCAGTCACACCCCTTAAGTGCGGTGAAGTCGCTCACCTCAATTTGCCGCCGACCGTTCACGTTCATCCAAAGTAGGCGGCCGTCAAGCGACAGCCCGCTCACGCAATCGGCACTGGACTCGACCACGCTGCGCGCAAACGCCTCGCTCCGTGCGAGTGCCTCGGCGGCCGACTTCCGCGCGCTGATGTCACTCGCTGCGCCAAACCACTCAACCACGGCCGCGTTTTCATCAAGAATCGGCACAGCGCGGGACAACGTCCAACCGATGGACCCGTCAGGACGGAAGACGCGATGCTCGATCGCGAACAGTGCCTTGTGCGCGATCGCGGTGCTGATCGCCTCTTTGACCCGGTGATGCTCGTCACGCGGGACGTTGCGGTCCAACCATGCCCAGTTGCTAAGCGCCGTGTCCGTACTCGGAACCAACTCGCGTCCGTCCAGCGGATACAGCGAAGACCAGTCCGCGGACATGCGGTAGGCGACATCGGCACTGGCAGTTGCCAGCGCTCGGTAGTGTTGTTCGCTGAGGCGTAACTCGGATTGCCGCTGCTGCAGGGCGCGAGCCATGGCCCAGCGCTCCATCGCATTCTCCACCGCCCGCGTCAGCACCAGCGGACTGAGCCATCCGTCGCCAACGTAATCTTGAGCTCCCGCTCGAAGCGCCGCGCGCCCCAACTCCGTGTCCGCGTTGCCGGTGCGCACGACCACTGCGCAAATCGGCATCCCCTCTGGGTCGGCCAGAGCCGCCAGCACCGCACTCGCGTCCATGTCCGGCAAGTGAAAGTCGAGCACGACACAGTCGGGCGGAGGGGTAGCCAAGCGGATCGCTTGGATGGCT
>JANYFO010000062.1 GCA_025362635.1 Gemmatimonadaceae bacterium
TCTTTTTTCTTGGTCGGTAGTGGCGATCACAAACTGATGAAACTCACAACGATTGGCACTGGAACGGCGGCACCGCATCCCACGCGTGTTGCGGCGGCACATCTCGTCGAGGTGGGCGCCGTTTCCCTGCTGCTCGACTGCGGCAGCGGCGCGGTGCATCGCATGGCATCGCTCGGCGTTCGCTGGCCAGACATCACACATGTCGCCATCACACATTTTCATGCCGATCACATTGCGGATCTCGTCATCCTGCTGATGGGATGGCGTTGGGGTCAGTTGCCGCCGCGCGCCGAACCTGTCACGCTGTATGGACCGACGGGCACCGGCGAGTTGATGGAGCGGCTCTCCGTGATTTATGGCGCATGGATGTTGGCACCGGGATTTCCGTTTACCGTGCGCGAAATCGCGGTCGACGAAGTGGTACGCCTCGCTGAGGATATTGAGTTGAGCGTGTGCCCAGTGCCGCACACGTTGGAGAGCGTGGCATATTCCATTCGAGCAGGAAGCCAACGCCTCGTTTATACCGGTGATACCGGGTATGACGAAGGATTGTCGACGTGGGCTCGGGGATGTGATGTGTTGCTCGCCGAGTGTTCGTTGCCTGATGCGATGGCTATTCCAACCCATCTCACGCCTCGTCAGGTTGGTTCGTTAGCCACGCTGGCGCACGCGAAGCGTCTGGTGCTCACACATTTTTATCCGCCGGTTGAATCCGTAGACATCGCTGCGGAAGTGGCGGAACGCTATGCCGGGCCGGTGGTCTTGGCGACCGACGGCTGGTTCATCGAATTCTGAGGACGTGCCATGCTGGTTGTAATGCAGCCGAACGCGAGCGCCGCGGACATTGACCGTGTTTGCGACGAAATCGTCCGTCAAGGTTTCAAGCCACTCCCCATGCCTGGCTCCACGCGCACGGCTATCGGCTTACTCGGCGACGACTCGAAAATCGACTGGTCGCATATAGAAGGATTGCCGTCGGTGGCCAGCGTCCTCATTGTCCAAAAGCCGTATCGTCAAGCAGCGCGTGAGTGGAAGACGGAGCCGACCATTGTCGAGATCGCGCCAGGCGTACGCGTTGGCGGCAACGAAGTGGTGGTGTTTGCTGGGCCTTGCTCCGTTGAGAGCGAAGAACAGATTCTCGCGTCGGCGCGCGCGGTGTTAGCGGGTGGTGCGACCGCATTGCGTGGTGGCGCATTCAAGCCACGGTCTTCGCCGTATGCGTTTCAAGGACTTGGGAAACGCGGACTGGAGTTGCTCGCGTTTGCGCGTGCTGAAACCGGACTGGCCATTGTGACTGAGGCGATGGACGAGCATGGTGCAGATCTCGTCGCCGAATACGCGGATTGTATTCAAATTGGCGCACGCAACATGCAAAATTATTCGTTGTTACGTCACGTCGGAAAGATGGGCAAGCCGGTGCTTCTGAAGCGAGGCATGGCCGCGACGATCAACGATTTGTTATTGAGCGCCGAGTATGTGTTGTCGGAGGGAAACCCCAACGTGATTTTGTGTGAGCGTGGGGTGCGCACGTTTGATTCCGCAACGCGAAATCTGTTCGATCTTACCGCTATACCCGTTGTGCACAAGCTGTCGCATTTGCCCATCGTTGCGGACCCAAGCCACGGCACTGGTTTACGCGACAAAGTTATCCCGATGGCGCGTGCGGCCGTGGCGTGCGGAGCGGATGGCATTTTGGTGGAAGTGCATCCGACCCCGGATAAAGCGCTCTCCGATGGTGCACAATCGTTATACCCCGAGCAGTTCGTACAGCTCGTGCGCGAGCTGAAAGCCATTGCGAGCGCCATCGAGCGGTCTATCGCGCCGCCGCCGGTGCAAGCGCCCGTTAGCGCGCTGTAGCAGAGCCATGGCGCGCGTTCCGGGGTATGCATGTGTTATGAAGACTCATGCCAAAGCCGTAGACAGACAACGCTTCGTGACGCGCATCACTGTTGCAGCACTCGCGACGTTCGCCGTAACGGCGACGATTTCGGCGCAAACGTCAACTGCCGACGCCGCGTACAATCGGTCGGCAAAGGCGTGGTCGTCGCAAAAAACACTTGAAGCAAAATTTGAGCAGCGAATTTCCAACCCGTTGCTCGGCCGCACGCTCACGTCGCGTGGTACGTTTTTGCAACAGCGACCCGGTCGCGTGTCGATCACCTTTAGTGATCCCACCGGCGACCGTATTGTTGGCGATGGTAAGTGGTTGTGGGTGTATCTCCCCAGCAGCACGCCGGGACAAGTGCTCAAACTGCCAGCCGATGCCGACGGTGCATTTGTAGCAGATTTGCTAGGCGCCTTGCTCGACGCGCCAAGCAAAACATTTATCATTTCCGGCGGTGACGCGGTGGTCATTGACGGTCGCGCAACGCATCGAGTGGTGTTGGTTCCGCGCGTGGCGGGTAGTACGCCGTTTCAAAAGGCAACGTTGTGGCTGGATGACAGCGCGCCACGACCTGTTCGCGTGCAAGTGTTGGACGGTCAGGGCGTTGACCGCACAATTGTGCTTACATCGTGGACGCCGGATGCCGTGTTGCCGGCCAATGCGTTTACGTTTACGCCGCCCAAGGGCGTGAAAGTCGTGACGAAGCTGCCGGGGATGGAATAGTTTTTAGTGCGACGCGGGCAATTCAAGAGTTTTTGGATCGATACGCACAAACACGTCGCGCGGAGTGCGCGACGCCTGCATGAGATGTAACGCGCGCTGGAGTGCCGCGTCGTCCTGCGCGCGCCGCAAGAATTCTGCATCAGCACCAAACGCGACGCGGGCCATCTCGTAGCCGAGCGAGCGCGCAATCCACGGCGACGCCGTATCAAATGTTTTGCGATCGGGTGCCACTTTACGCGCTACTAACTCGGCGAACAGTGCATCGAGCATTGCTCGCGTCACGGGATCGCTGGCCGCGCGCATCGACGGCTTAAGCGACGTTGCCAACTTCGCAATTGCATCGCGATAGGCGCCGAGGTTTTTCCCCATCGCCCGTGCGAGCATTTGCACAGGCACGGGCGTGGTAGAGTCACCGGCAATCACATCAGGAGTGATACCACCACCCCCCAACACGATGCGACCAGCGTCCGTGCGAAAGCGTGGTCGCGCAGTGTCCGGGAGAACAGGCGCGCCGCGGACGTCGAGTGGGACCTCGTCGTCGCGCTCACGCTGCGGTGGATGACTGATACTACGACCAGCCGGCGTATACCATCGTGCGGTGGTCAGGCGCAGTGCGCCGCCCGATACTAAGGGATAGACGTTTTGCGCACTGCCCTTCCCGAATGACGTCACGCCGAGCACCAACGCGCGGTCATGATCTTGTAGCGCACCGGCAACAATTTCTGAAGCACTCGCGCTACCGCGATCAACGAGCACCGTAATCGGCAATGTTGGCCAGCGTTGCGCATCGCGATCAGTGTACGTTTGCGCAGTGGTACCGGGCCGGGCACGGAGCTGTACAATGCTCTGTCCCGGATCCAGAAACATTTCCGAAACAGCGACTCCCTGCTCAAGCAGGCCGCCCGGATTGCCGCGCAAGTCAAGCACCAATGCATGTGCGCCAGCGTGTACCAGTGAATCAACCGCCGCCTGTAATTCGGCAGCCGTCTGTGCGCTAAAAATTTTCACGTCGGCATACCCGACGTTGCCCGGTAACATCGCCACGCGTGGCACGGCTAACAAACGCACCGCTTCGCGTTGCACGGTAAACGGAATGCGTTGATCGGCGCGTTCAACTGTGAGCACAACACGCGACCCTGCGGGGCCCCGAATCGATTTCGATACTTCGTCCATCGTCCAACCTTTTGTGGACTCCTTGTCGACGAGCACCACGCGATCACCAACTTGCATGCCGACATGATGCGCCGGTCCGCCACGAATTGGCTCGATCACCACCGGCCATCCGTCGCGCACATCCATGCGAAGGCCAACGCCCGCATATGTGCCGCTGATCTGTTCGTTCAGGCGACGTAAGCGGTCTTCGCCTAGAAACGCGGTGTACGGGTCTTTCAGCTCGTGCAACAAGCCGGTTACGGCTTTGTTGTAAATCAACGTTGGGTCTAACGAATCGACGTACTGCAACGCAACGGCGGAGATCACTTGATCAAATAAGTGCGCGCCCGCAACAGTGGGACGTTTCGGTTTCTTTGACGCCGCGAGGTCACGCCCTGCCCACCAGCCGCCCAAGGACAGAAAGCCGATAAAGAGTGCCGCCGCGACAATGGCGCGCGATCGACGGCGTGTTGAGCGTGGTGCGTCAGGCAATTGTTCAGCCATGCATCACTCCGGCACGCGCGTGAAATCGGTCCGGCCACCGGAGTTCGAGTTGCGCCATGCAGCGCGTGGTCACGACATCTTCTGTGCCGCTCGCATCCACCGTGACGACCGGTCCAACTTCCGGATGGCGCAACTGCCACGCCGACGCGGCGGACTCGGCAAACGCGCCATGCACGCGCGCGTGAAACGCGTGCGTTTCTCGTTCCATCCGATCTGGTGTGCCCCGTTGCTGCATGCGCGCTAACGCCTCATCAAGCGACATCGTGAGTAACAAAGTCAGGGTGGGCGCGAGTCCGCCCGTGGAAAAATGATTGATGCTGTGCAATGCATCGACCGCAAGGCCCCGCCCCGCGCCTTGATACGCGTACGTCGATAGTAAAAATCGATCCACGACCACCACCGCACCACGCGCCAACGCCGGACGCAGCACCTGTCCCACTAGCTCGGCGCGTGAGGCGGCGAATAACAACGCTTCCGTTTCACGTAACACCGTGCCATCGGGATCGAGCAACACGTTGCGGATGCGGTCACCCGCGGCCGTACCTCCGGGCTCGCGTAATGCGACCACGTCGTGACCACCAGCTTCGAGTTGCGAGGCAAGGCGCCGCCACTGCGTGGTTTTCCCAACGCCTTCGCCGCCCTCGAGCACGAGGAACAATCCCGGTTTCATCGCTGCGCCGTCGAGCTCAAACGCAAATAACTAGCCGAGGATGATCTGGCTCGTAGCGCCGGCGCGAATTCCGTCAGCAATCCACGAGTTCACACGCAGCATCAGCTTGTCGAAATTTTCCTGCGCGGAAATTGCTTTCTGATACGACGAGTTGGTTTGCACTTGTTGCAAAAATGCGTCAAGCTGTTGCTCCATCTCGGGCGTGGGCTCCTGCCCTTTGTCGATCATGGCCTGTGCGTCCGTACGGATCTGCTCCATCTGGCGCAGGATCGTGGTTGCGTCGCGATCGGCATTGAGGCCTTCGCTGGACCGCTTCACGGCCTTGTATTCGTCGCTCTGACCGATCGTGCGGCCGAGATCTTTTGCTTTGTCCTCGAGCATGGTGCCGGGCCTCTGGTCCGGATACAAAAAGTTAGGTCGAATTACGCGGACTGCGCCACGATGACACGGTCGCGATTACTGAGATCGCGAATGAGTCGAACGTTTACGAAACCATGGTGCACTGCGCGTGCCATGGTATCGGCTGCCCGTCGCGCATCGACCTCGAGCACGAGCCATCCATCCGATTCGAGATGGTCTGCTGCACCCGCGAACAGCACATCGTAGCGCGCCATGCCATTGTCTGCTGCAAAGAGTGCCATGCTGGGCTCCCAGTCGCGGACGCAGGCCGGAAGGGCTGCCGCTTCGCTGTATGCAATGTACGGTGGATTCGACACAATGACACGGGCCTTGACACCCGCGAGCGGCGCAAAATCGGCTCCGGCCACAAACGTCACCGTCGTTGCGCCGACCGGGAGCCGCGCGTAATTGGCCCTCGCGACCTCAAGGGCGTCGCACGAGATATCCGTGGCCCATACGTGGTCGAAATGCCCTTCGGTGGCCAACGCCAGCGCGATGGCACCCGATCCGGTACCAATGTCCACGGCAATGCCGCCCGAGCGCTGCGCCATGACCGCCAGCACAGCATCAACGACAATCTCTGTTTCTGGTCGTGGAATGAGCACGCGTGCGTCGACGTTGAGCACCAAGTGACGAAACGCCGCTGTGCCCACGGCATACGCGAGTGGCTCGCCGTTGGCGCGTCGTTGCGCCGCGTGCAGGACGCCCTCGTGTTGTTCGCGCGTGAGCGGTTCGTCGAGCGTGCGGGCGAGTGCACCAGGGGACACGTCGAGCACCGCAGCAACGAGCAGGCGCGCTTCACGATGCGCATCGTCTCGTGACTCCGCATCAATACGCGACGACGTGGCCAACAACGCTGTGATCGTGACAAGAGCCGCACGTATGCTGGCGTGCACGTCGTCAGGCATGTGTTAACTACTCAAACTCTCTTCTGCGTTCGCCAATGCAATCGCGTCGAGGAACGCGGAGAGTTCGCCATCCATGACGCGGGCGATGTCGTACAGCGTGACACCAACGCGGTGATCGGTGACTCGTCCTTGCGGATAATTGTACGTGCGAATTTTCGCGGATCGATCGCCCGTGGACACTTGGCTGCGACGCATGCGTGAGCGTTCGGCTTCTTGTTCCGAGAGACGTAAATCCAGCAATCGCGAACGGAGCACCATCATGCCTTTTGCTTTGTTTTGCAGTTGCGATTTTTGGTCTTGTTGCGATACCACGAGCCCCGTGGGAATGTGCGTGATGCGCACCGCCGAGTCGGTCGTATTCACGCTTTGCCCACCGGGTCCGGACGAGCGAAAGACATCGATACGCAAATCTTTGTCTTCGATGCGCACATCGACTTCTTCGGCTTCGGGAAGTACCGCGACAGTGGCGGCCGATGTGTGAATGCGTCCCTGACTTTCTGTGGCAGGAACGCGTTGAACGCGATGCACACCGGATTCCCATCGCAGAATGCCGAAGGCACCGTCGCCGATCACTTTAAAGACCGACTCCTTAATGCCGCCGAGTACGCCGTCGGAGTGCGAGATGCCTTCGATACGCCAGCCGCGGCGTTCGATGAATCGCGTGTACATGCGCAGTAAATCGGCCGCGAAGAGCGCCGCTTCGTCGCCGCCAGTGCCAGCGCGGATTTCGAAGATTGCCGGACGATCATCAAGCGGATCGCGCGGAATAAGGAGTGGCAGCAAGGCCTTTTGGAGTGCGTCGCCCTCCAATTCCAGGCGGTCAACTTCCGCCTTCGCTTCGGCCGCGAACTCGGCGTCGTTGCCCTGTGCCATTTCGCGCGCGTCGGCTAATTCCAGCTCGGCTTTCGCCAAGCGATTGGCTTTGATCACCACCTCGGCCAGCCGGTGGTGTTCGCGTCCGAGTGCGGCGAGGCGTGGTGAATCTTTGACCGTTTCGGGATCGGCGAGCAGCTGTTCGACTTCAGTGGCGCGTCGGAGCGCGTCGTCGAT
>JANYFO010000084.1 GCA_025362635.1 Gemmatimonadaceae bacterium
GGTGTGAGTGTGTTGGCGGACGATGGAAAAACATTCTATTGGCCGGCGATTGCCGGTGTGTGGAAACCGCAATTATGCGGCGGAACGCCTCGGGATTTTGGTCCGTGCGGTGACGTTCTCGATTGCAATGTGCCGTTGCTCTTCGCTCACCCGGAGCGGCGATATCCATACTTGTCATCCGCGAGTCCAGCGGCGCACGAATGTTTGCTCGTGCCGTTTTACGTCGATGGTGAAGCTGTCGGCACCATTTGGGCGATCATACACGATGATGTTCGCACGTTTGACGGCGAAAACTTGCGACAACTTACGAGTCTCGGTGCGTTCGCAGCGGTTGCGCATCAGGCGCAGAAGCGCGTAGTCGCGGAGCAGCTTCGTTCTGCGCACGCCTTGCACGATGCGATGCAGTCTAGCCAAGCGATGAACGCACTCAATGTCGAATTACGCGAGAGCTATGATGGATTGCATCGCTCTGAAGCGAACCTACGCGATTTTATTGACAACGCAGCGATTGGTTTGCACTGGGTTGGGCCGAACGGTGAAATTTTGTGGGCAAATCAAACAGAGCTTGACATGCTTGGGTACTCTTACGACGAGTACATCGGTCACAACATCGTAGATTTTCACGCAGATAAAGTTGTCATCGCGGACATACTCACGCGGTTGCGTAACGGCGAAGCGCTGCGGGACCATGACGCAACACTTTGCTGTAAAGATGGCTCACACCGGCACGTATTGATTAATTCAAATGCTTTCTTTCAGGACGGTGTGTTTGTACACACGCGTTGCTTCACGCGTGATGTCACTGATCGGCAAAGTGCGGACCACGCGCTTCGCGAGAGCGAGGCGTTTAATCGCAGCATCATCGAAAGTAGTCCTGACTGCATTAAAGTGCTTGACCTCGACGGCACATTGCGCGCGATTTTGCGTGGCAAAGAGCTGCTCGGTATTGACGATATCGAGCCGTATCTTGGTCGCTCATGGTTTGATACGTGGGCGGGAGATGATCGTCGTGCCGCGGAAGACGCGGTAGCACTCGCGCGTGCTGGTGGAGCGGGAAGTTTTGTTGGGTTTTACCGCACGATGCGTGGTGATCCCAAATGGTGGGACGTCGCCGTGTCGCCAATTCTAGACGCCAATGGCCAGCCCACGCGACTCCTCGCGGTCTCGCGTGACGTCACGGATCGTAAGCGTGCAGAACTCAACTTAGCGTTTCTCGCCTCGGTTACGCAGGATTTGCCCAGTTTGATGAGTGTCGAGGACATGATGCAAACAGTGGGGGAACGGCTCGGCGCGTATCTCAATCTTTCGCTGTGTGCATTTGTGGAAATTGACGAAATGGCGGCAGAGGTAACGATCGCGCATGATTGGCATCGCGCTGATGTACCGAGCCTCGTCGGCGTCTACACGCTCGGCGATTTTGTCGGACCGCAGTTCGTTGAAGATGCGCGCGCAGGCAAGATGATTGTTGTGCGCGACACGCTTAATGATCCGCGCACGGACGCTCCAACGTTTGCGTCCCTCAAGATCGCTTCGTTTATCTGTGCACCGCTCATCCTAGATGGTGTGTGGCGCTTCGCGCTTTGCCTGTATCAATCAATCGCCAACAATTGGCGTGACGACGAAATTGAACTCGCGCGAGAGCTCACGTCGCGTGTATGGGCACGCCTCGAACGCATTCGAACTGATGAGGCGTTGCGCGAATCTGAAGCGCGCTATCGCACCCTATTTAATTCGATTGACGAAGGTTTCTGCGTGATCGAAATGATTTTTGACGAACACGAACGGGCGGTCGACTGCCGTTTTCTGGAAGTAAACCCGATGTTTGAGCGTCAATGCGGCATGCAGGATGTCGTCGGCAAACAAATAAGTAAGTTGGTGCCGAATTTGGAACGGCATTGGTTAGAGATGTCTGGCAGCGTCGCACGGACCGGCGAAGCGGTGCGTGTCACAGACGAAGTGAAGGGATTGGGTCGGTGGATTGATATCTATGCATGTAAAGTTGGTGCGCCAGAAAGTCGAAAGGTTGCGGTCGTGTTCAACGATATCACGGAACGTCGAAAGGCCGAGGAGGCTTTACGCCAAAGTGAGGAACGGTTTCGCGCGTTGTTTGATCGAGGTCCGATTGCGATGTACTCCTGCGATACGACTGGGGTCATTCGGCAATTCAATCACAGCGCGGCTGAGCTGTGGGGACAGCAACCGCAAACGGGAGACACCGATGAACACTTCCGCGGTGCGTTTAAATTTTTCTCTCCGAACGGAGAGCGTATTCGCCACCAGGACACGCTGACGTCGCAAGTACTGCGGGGTGAAATCTCTTCAGCGCAGAATAGAGAAATTATCATCGAGCGCCCAGACGGCACTCGCCTCGTGGTCATCATTAGTATTGTTCCGCTCTTTAATAATCGAGGAGACATAACCGGGGCGATAAACTGTTTTTATGACATCACCGAGCGCAGTCGTTTAGAACAGAAAACACAAGAGCAAGCCGTTGCGTTAGCAGACCTCGACCGACGTAAAGACGAATTTTTGGCGATGCTGAGTCATGAGTTGCGCAATCCATTAGCTCCGATCTCAAATGCCGTACACATTTTGCGCCTCCACAAAAATGAAGAGCCGGTACAGCAGCAGGCGCGCGGGATCATTGAACGGCAAGTTGGACAGTTAAAGCATCTTGTTGACGATCTTCTCGAAATTTCTCGCGTCACGACCGGCCGCGTGCAACTGCGTCAAGAACGTGTGCTCGTCAGTGGCGTCGTCGAACGTGCAATCGAGACGGCGCAGCCGCTTATCAGACATCGTCGGCACAACCTCGTGGTCACCTTACCGTTGCACCAAGTTTGGCTGTACGCGGATGCGGCGCGCATGGAGCAAGTCATTGTAAACTTGCTGACCAACGCGGCAAAATATACGGACGAAGGCGGACAGGTTTCGTTAACCGTCCTGCAGGACGGCGATACCGTCGTGTTGCGCGTGCGTGATTCTGGCATTGGTATCGCCCCGGACCTTTTGCCGCACATCTTTGACTTATTCACACAAGCCGACCGCTCACTCGACCGCTCGCAAGGCGGTTTAGGTATCGGCCTCTGCCTCGTACAGCGATTGGTAGAATTGCACGGAGGCACGGTAAAAGTATTCAGCGAACTCGGCAAAGGTAGCGAGTTCACGGTGCGATTGCCCATCGCGCCCGCGTCCGAAAATGCACCGCCGCTCGCCGCAGAAAGTACGACACAGGCGCCGCTCGTTCGTCGTCGCATATTAATTGTAGACGATAATGTGGATACGGCGCAAAGCTTAGCTTTGCTTTTAATAGCGTCTGGGCATGATGTGCGGATAGCGCACGATGGACCGAGCGCCGTAGAAACAGCGGTCAGCTTTCATCCCGACGTCGCGCTCATGGATATCGGGTTGCCGGGGTTCGATGGGTATACAGCGGCGCAGCGTATGCGTGAGCATTCAATGCTGAGTCATGCTGTACTCGTTGCCGTGACTGGATATGGACAAGCAGAAGACCGCGAGCGGGCGCTCGCTACAGGCTTCAATCATCATTTAGTAAAGCCGGTCAATTTTGACGAAGTGCAAAAAATCATTGAGAGCGTCTCGACAACGGCACCATGATTTGCAAGGCGATCATCCGTACGCTGCGATCACGTTATCGACGCTATTGCGGACGGTGAAAGAGACCAACGTAAACCGCTTTGCCGAGCACGTGGCCTTGCATCGCCTTCATAACAATGGTGCGTGTTTCGAATGCATCAGTCGTCGCGACAACATCAAGCGTAGTATCCAACGCGTACACTTCGAACGTGTAGTGGTGACGTGGACCGCTCGCTGCCGCACCCGGTCCGCGATACATCGGACCGCTCGCGCTGATCTGATGACTTCCATCCGCGAGATCGGCACC
>JANYFO010000088.1 GCA_025362635.1 Gemmatimonadaceae bacterium
CGCCTGCCCCATCGTGGTGACCGCACCGGCCGATCCGCCACGTCGTAAAATTTTTCCTTCGAGATCACTCCACGGCGTAAACAGCTGCAATTTCGAATCGTGCAGCAAGTCCATGCGTTCGTACCAATAGTTTTCACCCCACGGCGCGCCGTACGCCACGATGATGGTTGGCGTATACGCAATGCCAGACTCCGCGAGCAAACGAATCACATCTGACTGCAACGGATACGTGGGAATGGTGTGCTCATGACCGCTATAGCCGTCGATGGCTTCCGTCATGTTCATCTTCACGTCAAGCCCGCCTTCCGTCGTCGGCATGAGCTTTAATTCGTTGGCGGCTTGTATCACCCATTGTCGCACTTCACGATTTCCCGTCTGATACTCTTTAATCGTTTTCGTATCGTAGTACTCAGCATACCGCTTGAGCACCGTGCGCGCGTTATCAAGACTGCGAATATTTTCTGCGGCAAAAACGCCGGGTCCTGTGGAATAAATGCGCGGCGCGAGCACCGTACCCGCCTTCTCCTGATCTTCATACGACAACACATCGGTCGAACCAGTTTGTGGATCACGCGCGGTGGTCACGCCATAGGCCAGATTGGCCGCGTAGCTCCACACTGGGTCGCGATGCACGTTTGCCGCGACGCGCAAATGGGCATGCGTATCAACGAAGCCCGGGCTGATTGTTTTCCCACTCATGTCAATGCTGCGCGCTCCAGATGGCACTTTCACACTGCCACTGGTACCCACTTCAACAATGCGATTATTCACGATGACGATGTCACCTTTCGCGATCACTTCTTCGCCTTTCATTGTTATAATGCGCGCGCCGCGCAACACGACACTCGCTTTCGGAATATCACGCTCGGCGTTGAGCCGAATTCGCGTCTCCGCCGGCTTGTACGACGGCAGCATTGCGCGATTCGCGCCACCGCGTGCGCTCGTTGCTGCGCCACCCGCAGTGTCTCCCGCAGCCGCAGTCGCACTGCGGACAGGATTTGCTTTGCGCACGGAATCATCAAAGGCGTACGCACGCGCGACATCGTATACAACGTGCGCGTTGCCGATCGACCAATGAATATTTTTGCCGTCAGCACTCCACCGCGGAAATTGCGCGCCAATGTCCGTTAATTTCTTGGACGGAAAATCCTGCGCTGCGCCACCTCCACCGGCACCTCCGCCACGTCCGTCACCAACAGTTATTGTCGGTTCTGGTCCACCTGGCCACGGAATGTCGGGGATGTAGTAAAGATCGAGATTGACCTGCGCGAGGAGATGTTCGCCATTGGGCGAGAGTTGCACCCAACTTGCTCCCGCGCCACCGCCACCACCTCCTCCTGCACCTGCTGCGGCGGCGCCGACAACACGAATGATTGGCTTAATGTCGGTGCCGTCCCAGCGCATGGAGTACAAGCCACGCGCGCCGTTGTACGCAAAAATGCGCGACGTATCACGTTGCGAAAAATGCGCGTCACCCGCGGCATTCGCGATCAACGTGGCCGCACCACCCGACGCCGGAATCCACACCAGTTCTCCACCACCGCTACCACGTCCACCACCGCCGCCGCTCATTGTTCGGAACGCACGCGATGACGTTCGTGTCGCCAAAATGCGGGTGCCACTCGGATTGTACACCGGGTTCGTGTATAGGCCTTCTTGCGGCGTCAATCGTTGCGGCGTTCCACTACCATCACTGCGTGCACGATTCAGATACCCAATGCTGTCCGCCCACGTCGTATACGTCAGCCATTGCCCATCGGGACTCCACGTTGGTTCAAATTCACCGGCCGACGTGGCGGTCACGCGTTTCGGTGCACCGCTCGGATACTCCATGACATACAAATGATCGAGCGCGACAAACGCCAAGCGCTTGCCGTCTGGACTTGGCGTTGCGTCACGAATTTGCTTCACAGTGAACGTCGCGGAGTCGGGCATGCGATAGTCGAACGCGACGTGCGGACCGAGCGCTTGAACGACGTCTGCTTCAAATGGAATTTCTGTCGCGAGTCTCGTATCCATCGCAATGCGCCACAGCTTTCCACTCCATGTGGCGATCAGGGCCTTCGAGTCAGGCGTGAAAGACATGCCCGGATACACGTCAAGTGTGGCCAGTGACTCTTGATCGTCGCGTTGCACCGCGCCCGTCAGCCATGACTCTTCATTATTGGCGAGATTGCGAATGCGCAATCGCGTTTGGTCGACATAGCGCGTACCGTACACCAACCATTTGCCGTCGGGCGAAAGCGTCGGACGAAAGGCGGATCCCCATCGATTCTCTTTCGTGGTGACAAGCCCTGTTTCGCGATCATACTGCATCAAGTCGTAGTCGCCGAGTGGGGTGTTGTAGACCCATCGTCCACGGCGCTGTGAGAAGTAGACATAACGCGGGTCGTGACCAAACGCCGGTCCTTCCTCACGAATCACATCTGCCGCACCGCTGGCTGCGGCTCCGCGTCCTGCCGCAGCGGTTGCTTCTGTCCGAATGAGTTGAATGCCTGCACCACCGTCGGCCGGAAACATCCACAGCTTCGAACCGCGCGTGGCGATGATGTATTTTCCATCGGGCGTCCACACGGGCGATTCGTACGTGTTGGTATTGCCCGTGGTGATTTGTACGGTGTCTTTTTTGTCGACAGTAATCGTCCACAGATTGTAGCCGCCGCTACGATCGCTGACGTAAACAATTTTTTTGCCGTCGGGTGAGAAGCGCGGTTGCGCGTCGAAACCCATACCACGCGTGAGTGCTGTGGCTTTGCCGCCCGCGATGGGCATTGTGTAAATGTCGCCTAGCAAATCGAACGTGAGCATGCGCCCGTCGCGGCTTACGTCGACCGACATCCAGTTGCCGACTTTCGTCGTGAACGCGAGGGTGCGCGTGGGTCGGAGCGGCAACCCCTCTTGCATCGGATCACGCGGCACTGCGGGTGTGGTAGCGCGCTGCGCGTGTGCCGCGAGCGGCAACATGGCCACAAGAACTGCAGCACGCACGAGATGCGTGCCTCGCTGCAAGAGACGGGCGACGGGCGATACGGCCATGACGATATCCTGAGAGGCGAAAATGCGCTGAGCGGCGACTCGGCAAAAGTGCGTGCGAACGCTGGCTTGAGCAATGCTGAGGTGTGTGTCCTCTTCCTATTTGGTTGGGACGAACGCATTGTGCCTGTATGATGACGAACACACCGCAACCAACGCTGCACACGTCGCGACTGCTTTTGCGTCCGTATGTGCACGCCGACGCGTTTGAGCTACAACGTTTAGCCGGCGCGTGGAAGATTGCGGACACGACCAAGCGCATTCCGCATCCGTATCCAGATGGTGTGGCCGAGAAGTGGATTGCTATGCAAACCGACGCGTGGGCAATGCAGACATCAGCGTCATTCGCCATTGTTGATCGCACGAGCAATCAATACATGGGGGGCATTGGCCTGAGCATCGTGTCGGCAACGGTGAGCGCTGAGCTCGGATATTGGCTTGGCGTGCCGTATTGGGGGCAGGGCTACTGCACAGAAGCGGCGCGCGCGATTCTCGCATTTGCATTTGACGAACTCAAACTTCATCGCATTGCGGCTAACTATCTCACGCGCAATCCGGCCTCTGGACGCGTGATGGAAAAGCTCGGGATGCAGTTTGAGGGCGTGCAGCGCGATGGCAGTTTTAAGTGGGGAAAATTTGAAGATATCGCGATCTGCGCGATTTTACAGGCAGAGTGGACGCCGTTGTAAATCTTGCCGCTCCCTATGTAATCGCCGCACGCGTCATCGTGCCGTTGATCATACGCCAAATCCCAGCGGCGTTCGCGTTCCGCAACGGTTCCGGTAACAGCGCTTGCGGAAAGTCTTGATAACAAACGGGTCGCGTAAAGCGTATCATGGCCGCACTGCCCACCGACGTGCTGCGTGAATCGGTCGTTGCGGGGAATGGTCCACCGTGATGAATTGCGTGTCCAAACTCCACACCGGTTGGGTAGCCGTTCACAATAAGTCGGCCCGCCTTGTATTGCAGCACGCGCACGAGTTCCTGTTGATGCGCGAGCTCCGCGTCGGTCCCATGTAAGGAGGCGGTAAGTTGCCCTTCCAGCGCGTTGGCGACCTGCAACATTTCGTCAACCGACTCGCAAATCACGAGCATGGTCACCGGGCCAAACATCTCGTGCTGCAAGGATTGGTCGGCCAAGAGCACTTGGGCTTTTATTGTCAGGAATACAGGTTGCATCGTCAGGCCCGCCGCAGCACCTGCATCCAAACCCTGTGCGACTTGCTCCGCACCATGTTTTCGCGCGAGATACACGGCGTCGCGAAACGATGTACGCATGATCGCACGCAGCATCGTGCCGGGTGCGGCGGTTGCGACGCGCGAGGCCAAGCCTGATTGCAATCGATCAAACCCTGCGCCGCGCACAGCAATGACCAGCCCTGGGCTCGTGCAAAACTGTCCAACACCAAGCAGCATGGAACTCGCGATACCTTCCGCCAACGCATCAGGTCGCGACGCCAGCGCACCCGGCAACACAAACATCGGATTGATGCTGCCCATCTCCGCATAAACGGGAATGGGCTCGACGCGCGCACCACCTTCATCAAAAAGAATGCGACCCGCGCGTGGCGATCCGGTGAAGCTTACGGCGCGCGTGAGTGGATGCCGCACGAGCGATAGCCCGACGTCATGCGAACGTCCATGCAACAGGGAGAACACCGCGGGCGGCACTCCAGCGGTCGCCGCCGCTCGCACAATCGCCATGGCCGCAAGCTCTGACGTACCCGGATGCGCCTCATGCGCTTTACACACCACAGAACAACCCGCCGCAAATGCCGACGCCGTGTCACCACCGGCGACAGAAAACGCGAGCGGAAAATTGCTCGCCGCAAAATTTACGATTGGACCGAGTGGCACGAGCACACGACGAATGTCCGGTCGCGGTGCTGGCACACGCGCAGGCTCGGCCGTGTCGATGCGCGCGTCGAGCCACGATCCGTCTTCGACGTGCTCCGCGAACGCGTGCAGGGTTTGCACGGTGCGAATGCGTTCACGTGCGAGCCGATCAAGCGGCAGCGCGGTTTCCAGATGCGCGATTTTCAACAGCGGCTCGCCGAGGGCCGTGATTTCTTCAGCGATGGCGCGGAGGAATGTGGCGCGTTGGGCAAGGCTGGACGTCGCGTACGTGCGAAACGCCGCATCGGCGCCAATGAGCGCGCGATCAATCTTGTCGTGGCCCGCGTCAAAAAACTGCGGTCCAAACTCTTCGCCCGTGGCGGGATTGACAGAGCGAAATGGCGCGCCGGATCCGGCGATCCACTCGCCGCCGATGTAGCTGCGTGCTGTAATGTCCATAGTCCTAGCATAGCGCCTTGCGGGGAAAACGGCACGCGCAACAAATTCTTTCAATCATGAATTCGATAAAAAGTGCGCACCACGCTGACTGTCTCGGCGACGACACATGAGGCGCATTCGCCAATTTTGTGGATTGGTGGGACTCTCAATGTGCGCCGCTGGGATCGTACACGCGCAGCCGCCGCGTACCGTGCGACTCCCGTCCAAGGTGTTGGGTGAGACGCGCATCCTGCACATCAGTCTTCCGACAAATTATCGGATAGCGAAGCAGCGCTATTCCGTGACGTATTTACTCGACGGGCAGGTCAAGCCTTTTTTTGACCTTGTCGTCGCGTCCGCTGGCTACACGCTCACGGGCGATGCACGTGATTTTGCAATGCCTCCGCAAATTGTTGTGGGAATTGAGCAAAACAATCGTAGTGAAGATCTCGCGCGCCACGATGAGCGTTTCACGCATTTTTTAGTGGACGAAGTCATTCCGTATATCGAACGCGAATATCGCACAATTCCACAGCGCACGTTGATTGGGCATTCGTTGGGCGGCCGCTTCGCACTGCTGACGCTGTGTCGCGCGCCCACCATGTTTCCAGCCATTATCGCGATAAGTCCCAGTATTGCAGATTCAAGCACGTTTAAACTCGTGCAGGGGTGTACGCGAACGCAGTTTGCGGCAGCCGTGCCTCGCGTTCGGCAACTCGTCCTCTCCGCCGGCGACAAAGAAGTGCGGCTTCGCGAAGGCACCAGTCGTCTCTTCGCATTTGTGCATGACTCCGCGCCACCAGAGTGGCGCGTACGCCTGCTAGATGGCACTGGACTCGGCCACACCGATACACCGTTTACAACAATTCCAGCGGGCCTGCGATTTACTCAGGAAACGGCACTATGGGAAATGCCTACAGCATCTGCCGACAGTATGCTCAATCGTCTCGGAGATCCGTCGATAATTCTGACCGCGTGGCTTGATGCGCTGAGCGCACGCGTCGGCTATCGCGTGCCACCATCGAGCAAGTGGATGGAAGTCATAGTGCGTACGCGCCTGGCCCGTGATGGCGCGACTGCCGCAATCGCAGCCGCGCAAGCCATGATTGACGCGTATCCGGAAAACATCCTGGCGTATGGGCTAATGGCCGATGCCCAAATTAAGCGACTCGATCTTGCCGCGGCGCGAAATGCCATCCACGACGCGTTGCGCATGTTGGAGCAACTCGACGTCTTTGACGAAGGCGCGCGCGATGCGCAGCGCGAGTCGTTGCGCACATCACTTGCAGCGTTGGGGCGGCCGTAACAGCGTGTTTCGGCCGCCCGTGACCATCACCGATTGCCGTACGGTTTGGGCGGCACGGTTTTAAGAAATCGATAGACCGATTCGACTTCTTCCGCCGTCATGAGCTTTGTGGCTTTGATCGGCATCAACGTATCGAGCAGCGAGCCGTCCGGGCGTCGGCCGCTTTGCAGAATGCGTGTGAAATCGCCAAGCGAATAGTGACCAATACCGGTGGGCGTGAGATTGGCCGCAGGCTTCCAATCAGGCGGCCCACCCGGAATCGGTCCGCCAGACAGTCCGGCACCGTGGCAGCCCATGCATCCGTTCTTCGCGATGTACAGCCCGTGTTGTTCCGAGATACCGGTTGGCGACACCGCGACATGCTTTTCGTTATGGTTGATTTCGGCGGCATTGATAGGAATTACTTTTCCCGCAAGCCATTGCACGCGGATGACGGGGCCAACCGACGACTTGCTGATGGTTTGGTCGACATTTGGCTGAGCCCGGATGTAGGCGATCACCGCCGTCACATCAGCATCAGACAAATTGTGAAATTCCCCAGATGGCATGATGATCAGGTTCCGACCATCGTGACCAATGCCGTGTCGAATAGCGCGCTCAAGCGCCGCGTCATCATACGACGCGAGTACCCCGCCGTTGCCTTTCGTCAAATTCGTCGCGAATACGTGCCCGATTGGCGCGAAATCAATCACGACGTGCCCACCTAAGTTTGCTCCATGGCACGCTGTACACTTCGCAATGCTCGTCGCCACGTGTTCACCGCGCGCGATGGTAGCCGAATCTTTGGCAACCGGTAGTGCGGGTTCGGATGGCACGACGTATTTCGTGGTCAGCTTGCTGTTGGACATCGCATATACGGTCGCGGCACCGACCGCGACAATGACGATGAGTCCAAGAAAAACTTTCCCGATGCGACGCAGCCACATGGCGTAACTCCTAAGGTGAGGGAAAGAAAATACGGCGAGATTACTTCGCCAACACTAACGCTACGGCGTGTCCGCTGCGTGCGATCTTCACCAGTCGATGCACGGTGTCTTTTGCGATAACCGTGTGACGGTTGCATCGTGAATCGTGCCCCGTGAATCGTGACCCAAGGGCAGTATCGCGTCGACCACGACCGACCTTGCACCAGTAGCCGTCATCGCATTACCGGTTGCGTGCGCTGCCGCCCAGCAGCGCACCATCCAACGTCGCGTGATAAATCCCGGAATTCTCGGGCGAACCGAAAAAAGAAAAGGGAGTTCGCGAACTCCACTGCTTGAATCGGGGTATACACGGTGCGGTGCAGTTTAACGTTTCTGACGAAGGAGTTTTGCATGACAGCGATCGAAAAGTCAAAGTCCGACTGGCAAGCCCTGCTGCCGGCGGACAGTTACACCGTCCTGTTTGAGCATGGCACAGAGCGCGCCGGAAGCAGTCCGCTTGACCGCGAAAAGCGTGCAGGAACGTTTGTGTGCGCCGCGTGCTTTCTTCCGCTGTTCTCGTCGTCTATGAAATTTGACAGCGGTACCGGATGGCCCAGCTTTTTCGACTACCTCCCCAACGCGCTCGGTCTGAAGAAAGACTACAAGATGATTCTACCGCGCACCGAATATCATTGCGTGCGCTGCGGTGGGCATCAAGGCCATGTGTTCAAGGATGGCCCTGAACCCACCGGTTTGCGATACTGTAACAACGGCGTGGCGGTGCGCTTCATTCCTGATGGCGACGCACTGCCCGCGGCGCGACCGTAGCGAATTGTGCTACCGTAGTATCGCCGACCAGATCAGCGGCTGTGTGCCCATGCTCTGGCCGCGATACTGGGGACGAAAGCCAAACAACACGGCGTGTCCCTTTCCAACCGCCACGTCCACCATCGCTGCCTTTCCGTGCAGCTTGGCGCCGCCCAGCAGCCACCCTGACAGCAAGGGATCACCGGTGGTCGGATACGTCGCCACGGCCGTTGCACGCGTCGCGTCAGTGATATCGAACGCCGGCCCGTTTTCGAACCAGACCGCCGGCACTGTTGCCGTCATGCGTGATGTGAGTGGATGTTGCGCATTTAACTGGATGGCGATCAGCGATCCTGGCGCATAAAAATCGTTTTGCTTCACGCCGAGCAAAATATTTTTGACTGGCAACGCCAGCGTTTCGATGGTGTACTCGCTCGCTTCATTAAATGCGATCACCGTTCCGCCGTTTTCCGTAAACGATTTTAATGACGCACCGCCCGTATCACCGAGTCCACCTTTCAGCGAGTCGGGATAACCACCGCTTAATCCACGCCGAAGTCCATTGGTGTTTTGATCTGGTAAGATGATCACATCAAACCGCGCGTTAAGACCTCCGGCCTGCACATCCCGGTCAACGATTGAGGTAAACGCGATGTGATTCACGTCAAACATCCATCGCGTCCACCCTTCGTCCATCGACGCGTTGTAGCTGCGATAGATCGCGATGCGTTTGGGTGTGGTTCCCGACAATCCGGCGACTGAGTAGGCCGGCTCTTTTACATTCGCGATCATTGCTCCCATGGCCGGTGCGGCGCCCATCACGACATTCACGTCAACACCGAACAGAAGCGGCAACGTATGCGCCGTCACGTCGTACGGACGCTTTGGTGGGCCACCGGGGTATTCTGACAAATTTGGATACTGCTGCCGCTCTAAGAGCGCCTTTGCATACGCGCCAAACGGCTGCATCGTCGGCACGATGTAACTCCCAGCCGGTACCGACGCGTGAATCTCCACTTGTCCGTGCTGCAATGTCCACAACAAACGCTGCACCGCCTGGCTGTCCTTCTGCAGCGCGGGAATTACGAAGGCTGACGGCACGGCTGTTGTGGTCCACGGATGATCCACGGCCAGCGCGCGCACACCGAGCGTTGCATAACTCTCCAGCCACTGTCGACGATCCCGCGCCGCCTGTCCAAGCATCGCCCACGTCGCACTGCTTTGGTACGCGACGATGTTGCCGATCGTCCACGTCCCACCGGGCCAAATGGCGGGAAAATTCCACGTGGATTCCCGTGCGTCGTATCCGCGTCCCGGACCAAGTCGCGCAAACGGCATCTCGAGGGACGATGCAAGTCGTGCGCTCGCCGTCTCCGTGAGAATCCGAACGCCGCGATGGTTGAGGGAGTATTGCCGCGCGGGCGACCACTGGTCATACGCCGCGTTGGTCGCGATACCCGATTTCCCTTCCGCAATCATCTTCCACCCCATCGCCATTCCGAGCGCATTGGTTCCGACGGTGAGAATCGGATCGATATTTGGCTCGAGCGGATCCATGTACGGCGGAAGAAAAATACGTCCAGCGTTCGAGCCTTGCTGATGTATATCGTTGACGATTTCTGGATCCCACGGCGTATACAACGAGTCCACGGTGTACCGCGTCTCCGGCTGCGTAAACGCATACCAGTCGCGGTTATTATCATGCCCCGTGTACTTGTGATACAACTCTGGCGGCGCCGTTCCTTCCGCCGGCGTATCCACCGTGCGGCGGTACCAATCACCAACAATATCAACGCCGTCCGGATTCTGACTCGGCACGAGCATAATGATGGTGTTTTTCAAAATCTCGCGCGACTCCGGCGTGTCTTCGCGCGCTAGCTTGTCGGCGATCACTAACGGCGTAAGAAATCCGCCCACTTCAGTTGAGTGAATGCTCGATGTGATAAGAATAATATTCTTCCCTCGCGCCAAAAGCTGTTCTTTGCTCATCGTTTGGCGAACGCGCGGATCCATCAGTTGCCGCTGGATCTGGCGAAAATGCTCGAGATTCGCGAGGTTCGCCGAGTCGCTAATAAACGCGACGATAAACGGTCGACCCAACACGGTTTTGCCGAGCGTGCGCACGAGCACGTTCGGACTGGCTTTATCGATGGCGGCGAAATAGTCGGTGACCTGCTTCCAGCTGGGCAGTTTGCGATCGGCGCCTGGCGCCCAGCCGAGAATGGCGGTGGGCGTTGGCACCTCTGCATGCTGTGCCGTCGCCGCAGATGCGACGCTGAGCAGCAGGGCAAGAATGGCGGATATTGTGCGCTTCACGGGAACTCCGAGCGGGGTGGACGGATAACGTACGTGGGAGAATAGATCTAAAAACCATTATCAACCAGACGCCGTGCTCATGCGGCGGGAGCGAGATATGCCCGCAGTCTTCATTCAAATCCGTTCTTGCGCTTTATCCATCGTCGTGGGTTGCACGCTCGTCGCGTCCGCGCTCCATGCTCAGGCATCAGGGACGCCCGCGAGGTCGGCGACACCATCGGCAGAGGCGATGGTTGCGTCATGGCGCACCTTTGTGAGGCCGACCGATGCAGTACTGAAGAAAAATCTTACGCCATTGCAGTATTCAGTGACGCAGCACGACGATACAGAGATGCCGTATCGCAACGAACTGTGGGACAATCACGACACGGGTATTTACGTGGACGTGGTCTCGGGCGAACCGCTATTTAGTTCACTCGACAAGTACGATTCGAGAACGGGTTGGCCGAGCTTCACGAGGCCGTTGCTTGCGGCTAGTGTGAAGACGAAAAATGATCCGTCGCTTGGTGCGGATCGGACGGAAGTGCGATCTGCGCGCGCAAATTCGCATTTGGGGCATGTCTTTGACGACGGTCCGAAGCCTACCGGTTTGCGTTACTGCATGAACTCGGCGGCCATGCGATTTATTCCAGCGAGCAAATTGGCAGCGTTGGGTTACGGTGAGTATGCGAAGTTGTTTGCCGCGAAGTAATGCTGTAGAAATGAAACGGGTTTTCGTGGATGCGTCGCACGCTCATTTCAGAAATAACGCAACGTGATCTGCCCCGTTGACACGCCGCGCGAACACTTTTTGTTCGCGCGGAATGTTGCGACAGTTTCTGCTTTTTTATGTTTAACGTTTCATCGATCGTGGATCCGACTTGATCGTGAACGACTGTGATTGACTGTGTCCGTTCACGGTAAGCTTTGCGGTGAAAGTGCCGACTAATGGAGTGCCTTCATTACGACCGGTGCCAATAGATACGGGGGTCCACACGATCCGATGCATGCCCACTGCGGCGGACATCGGTTTAGGCGTTGTTCGCCACAGCGGCGACGTGTTGGGAATGCCATCGACACGGGCACTTCGCTCACCAGCGATGTTGCCGGTCTGTGCTGTAGTGGCGGTGGTGAATGTACGCAAGCTCACACC
>JANYFO010000263.1 GCA_025362635.1 Gemmatimonadaceae bacterium
TGAGCGTGGGCAAGTGCTCGTGGAGTATGGCGCGAACTCTGTCGCGCTCGAGGAGTTTGCGAGCGGTATTGCCGCCATTACCACGAGCGCGCTCCGCAATGTCCCGTACGTGCGCGACCGTGTCGAAGCATTGCGCGCATCCGTCGCGGACATCTACCGGTCGCGCAATTTGTCGGTGCCTGGCACGTACGCGAGCGCACGACGTACCGTGTCGCTCGCCACGTCCGGCTTGCGTGCAGCACTTACGGTGGAGCAGTTCGCTTCGGGTTTTGCAGCGGTGCAAGCCTCGTTTGCCACGCGATATGGCTCGTCGCTTTTCGTTACCGGTAGCGATCATCCGGAGCATCTATCGCTGTACGGCGCGGGAGGCGCGATCGATGTGCGCAGTACGACCCTGCGACCGGAGCAAGTGCAGTTCGTGGTGGATGCGGCACGCTCAAAGGGAATTCGCGTCAAAGATTTCTCACAGGACGCCATTTTGCGCGCACAAATCGCGGCGGCGATCAAGGCTGGACTTACCGATCGCGCGGGCACCGGACTGCACTTGCATATTGACCGTTTCGCCAACCGACGCGACGCGTATACGGTACCGTAATGGTCACACGCGCGCTGTCAGCGTCGACAACGCTTCGTTTGCCGTCGGTCGGCGACGCACATCGGCATCCAGCATCGCACGCAGGATCTCGTCTTCGGACGCGCGAAGCGGTACGGCCGCCGCACTCACCGTGCGCATCCATTGCCAGACCATGGCGATACTGTAAATGTCGCTTGCCGTCGTCACCATAGGTATTGCGAGCGCAAGTTCTGGCGCGGCCCACGGCGCAGTACCAACACTCGTCTCCCGCCACGGTTCTGGAAGTGCGCGCCAGCATGCGACACCCGCATCCCAATGGCGACGACCGGCGATACCAAAGTCCGTCAGCCACAGGGCACCGCCATCCAGCAATAGGTTGGAAGGCTTGATATCACGATGGACAATCCCGACACGGTGCAGTTCAGCCACTGTGCGCAACAACGACATCGCGTGTTGCGAAGCAGACGCTGCAACTCGTTGCCGAACGATCGCCGATCGTTCAATCGCCATCGCGACATCGCCGCCGTGGGCCCACGCGATCTGCAGCCACGCGAACGTGTCGGTCGGCGTCACCGCTATTGCGACCCCGTCAATGCGTGAAGCATCGAGATGCGCCCGCACTTCGCTCGCAAATCGCACGACGTTGATTGGCCGCGCTGCGGCATCCGGATGTAGCGTCTTGAGCGCGCATGGTATGCCAGTCGCATCACGCGCGGCAAAGACGCGCGTCACACCACGTCGACCACCAATGCATGGGCCGAGTGTGAATTGCTTGGGTGGCGGCTGCCAGAATGCGGACGCCTCGTTGCCTTCAGAGAGCAAGAAACGTCAAACGCGACACACCGGCGATGGTAATTTCGTCACCATCGCGCACCGCGTGCGGTTCTCCTCGCGCAACCGGTTTGTCATTGAGCAGTGTGCCGTTCAGACTCGAATCGACCAAGATCCACTTCTTATCCTTTCGCAGCAGCGCACAATGAAATCGCGATACGAGTCCGAGCGAATCACTGAGCACCAAGTCGTTCTTCTCTTCCTTTTTCTCGGACTCCGCCGCCCCGATGCGAAAAACGTCTGATTCGACCGTGTACATGCGACCACGCCCAACGCCGTCCACTATTTTGAGCGCAATCTTGCGCTGCGATGCGGCAACGGCCGCTGGCGCTTCCTTCGCGGCCGCGCGATTCGCAAAGAGTTTCTTGCTGAGAAATCCGACGCCCACCACCAGCATCACGACAACGGCTCCGAGCACCTTGAGCTGATCCTTCCGCGATTGCCAGACGCGAGCTGTACTAATCTGGCTTCGTAGCGTTAATGCCTGTTCGTTGGCTGCTTCCTTGGCCAACACATTGGTCACCCACGAATCGGCTTGATCCAAACTGCCGCGACTGAGCTCAGTGCGGGCGCGCGCTAAAAATGTTTCAATGGAATCGCGCGACGACTTCGTGAGCGCTTGATTAGCCGTGATCTTCTCCGCCGCGTCAAGCGCGCGCTGTGCATCGAGCATGCCGTCCACCACGCGCGGATCAGTCGGCGCGCCCATACGAGCGGCCTCCCAACAACGTACGCGAATGTTTGGTGGGTCCGCACCGTCGCGAATCTGACAGCGCGTGATGACCTGACTCGCTTCTGCGGCACGCATCGAATCGGCGTGCATTTGGATTTGCGCAGGGGTCGGTCCTGTCGGCACCGGCGGCGCATTTTTTTGCGCGGAGGCTGTCGTCGCGCTCACTGCGAGAATCAGCGCAAGCGTGACATTGCACCGAATCATGCCAGCGCCACCGCAGGAGATTCGGCGGTAATCGCCGGCGCCACCTCGGCCTCCTGACGCACCTTCACCAACGCAACGTCCACTTCTTCCGCACTACCCGCCAACAGCCCCAGTTCGTCACCGTCGAGGTACATCCGCACTACCGAGCCTGCCGGTACCGACCCACTGATAATCAGCCGCGACAAATCGGCCAACAACAACCGGTCAACCGTACGTTCAACTGGACGCGCTCCGTACGCCGGATCGTACGCAAGCGTCGCCAAGTGCGCGACCACGTCATCATCGTACAACAACGACGCCTTGTGCGCCTCCTGCAATTGCGCACCGACGCCACGCAAATTCTTCGTCACAATCGCGCGTAATGTTTCGACATCCAACGCGTTAAACGGCACCACCGCGCCAAGGCGATTATACAACTCTGGGCGCAACGTAGCTTGCACCACTTTGAGAATGATTTCTTTGCGCAGCGCCAAATCTTCTGTGGCCGTGATGGCTTCCTTCACACCAAGGTTTGACGTAAGAATCACAATGGTGTTGGAGAAGTCGCAAAACCGTCCCTTGGCATCGGTGAGTCGCCCTTCATCAAGAACGCCAAGCAAGATGTCGATCACCTCGGGATGCGCTTTCTCTACTTCGTCGAACAACACGATCGAGTACGGGTTTCGTCGCACCTGTTCCGTGAGAAAGCCACCCTGCTCCGACCCTACCAAACCGGGACGCGAACCAATCAGCCCGGCCACCGAACCCGCATCTTTATACTCCGCCATATCAATACGAATAAGTGCACGTTCGTCATCGAACAACGCTTCGGCCAACGCCTTCGCCAGTTCCGTTTTTCCGACGCCCGTTGGACCCACGAAGAGGAACGATGCTGGCTTGCGCTTCGCGCGCAAATCCGCGCGCATGCGACGTGCGGCGTCGGCGAGCGCATCAACGGCTTCAGGCTGACCAACCACTCGCTCACCTAAACGATCTTCCAGCTTCGACAATCGCTCGCGCTCCGATTCCATCATCCGCGACACCGGCACACGCGCGCGACGAGCCACCACCTCCGCGATATCACTCGGCCGAACCTCACTCGGCACCAATCGGCCAGCTCCATCGAGCATCGCGGCGCGCGCTTCGAGTTCCACAAGTTGAATGCCAAGAAACTTGAGCGCACCGTACCGGACCTCGGCGACCCGAGCAACATCACCCGCGGCCTCCGCAGCATCCGCTTCTCGCTGCTTCTCTTCCAGCGCATCCCGCGTCCGCTGTAACTCGGCATTGACCGTGCTCTCTTCCGTCCACCGTGCCTGTAACGCCGTAAGTTCGGCGCGTTTTGTTTCCACGTCAGCGACAGCGGCCGAAATTTCCGCATCAGGTGCGCTCGCCGCACGGAGTGCTTCCAGCCGTCCGTCTAATCGCGCCACAAGACGTTCCATCTGATCAAGCAAATCGGGTTTCGATTCTACCTGCAGTCGCAAACGCGACGACGCTTCGTCGAGTACATCGAACGCCTTGTCGGGGAAGAAGCGATCCCGCAAATGTCGGCGCGCAAGTTTCACGATAGACTGCAGCGCCTCGTCCGAAACGCGCACATGATGATGCGACTCGTAGCGACTTTTCGTGCCACGTAACAACGCCAGCACCATGTCATCGTCGGGCTCTTCAACAACCACACGCTCGAAACGCCGCGCCAACGCACCATCCTTCTCGATGTGTTCGCGGTACTCATCGTGCGTCGTTGCACCAATGCAGCGCAGCTGTCCGCGGGCTAGCGCTGGCTTAAGAATGTTTGCCGCGTCCATACCGCCGGCACCGCCGCCGGCACCCACGAGCGTGTGCAGTTCGTCGAGAAAGAGAATCACATCTTTCGCCGCGAGCACTTCATCCATCACCGCTTTGAGTCGCTCTTCAAATTCGCCGCGATACTTCGCGCCGGCGACGAGTCCTGTGAGATCGAGCGCAAGCACGCGTGCATTTTTCAACGACTCCGGTGCGTCACCCGCAACAATCCGCTGAGCGAGCGCTTCGACAATCGCCGTCTTACCCGTGCCCGGATCGCCCACGAGCACCGGATTGTTTTTCTGTTTGCGCAACAACGTTTGCAATACCGCGCGGAGTTCGTCATCGCGACCAACCACTGGCATGAGTTGCCCGTCGCGCGCCGCCTGCGTCAGATCTTTCGTAAACTTGGCCAGCTGACTTCCCTGTGGTTCCGGTAGCGCTTCACCGCCTTGCTCCGACACTGGCTCGGGCTTCATCACTTCCGGGCTTTCCAGTGCGCGCTCCAACGCATCGATCGTCCATCCGGCATCACGCAACGCCGTACCGACAGGAATACCGGGTGACGATACCGCCGCGAGGGCCACTTCAATCGCACCAACTGTGCGAGCGCCACGACGCTCGGTGAGTTGAAACGCACGTTCCATGAGGTCGCGAAGAGCACCGCTCGCAATCGCCTGTCGACCAGCCACTGCACCCTCATTACCCGGATCTGGTAATGCTTCAACGAATCGCCGAGCCATCGCCGCATCGAGCGACAAGGGTGATGCGAGCTTGCCAAGTGTTCCGTTAGGCGCAAGCAACGCAGCTAAAAGGTGCTTCGGTTTGATATACCCCGCACCCGCGCGAGCCGCGATGCGCTGCGCCTCTTCGATAGCCGCTGTGAGATCGACGGTGAGCCGTGAAAGATCCATGAGTGCTGGTCGCTGGAGACGTGAGTACGAGTGCGTACGAGTAAGTTGGGTCTAGAACAAGGACTGTTGCTACGATCCGGTGTTGGGGCCAGGCTTAATCGTCACTTTGATTGGCTTCTTCACCTGCGCGCCACCCTGCATCGATTCATCGGTGATCGGGTTTAATGACGCTGGGTGCGCACGTGCTTCCATGGCCTGAATGAGTGCCGGCACTGCAGGCACAGCCGCCATGAAGGAGCCTTTGTCGCCACTCACACCCAAGCGACGCTGATACAAAATGCAACCGCGAATGCGCGTGCCTGGTTGTACCGTGACCTGCAGTCCGGTGACCGATGCGATGTCATCACCCGGCTCGAAGTCTGTCGAAAAATTCCGTTGTGACGGAAGCACGCACACAATTTCGCGCGACATAGGCCGAGAGTCGTTGTGTCCAGGATTGATGCGAATGTCAGCGCGAAATGTGTCACCGGGTTGCCACGCGGACGCGTCGGGTTCACCTAGAAATACCAGACGATACCGCTGCCGAGAAGCGAGACTGAGCTGCCCAAACACAAACGTCAGCGTCTCGAGATCGCGTTGCGGATGCCCTGGTGTTGCCACCGACAAATAGAACTGTTCACCGTCACCGTCGAGCAGAAAGCGGAGTGACTCCACCGATCGATTCACGCGGAAGTCGATGTACCGCGCTTCAAGCGCCTCCACTAAGCGGCGCAGACGCGACAACGTCGTTTCGGCGCGCGAGACCGCCACGGCAAGATCCGTGGCTTGCGCCGTCTCACGAGGACGCACCAACAGTTCTCGTTCTTCTTCGAGTAACGTGCCGTAACTGGCATCGGCCTGACCAAGTTCGGCAAAGTACAAGCGCGTGCTCTCGCTCAGGTCGAGTCCGAGGGCCACGCGTCGACCGGCACGTTCGATTTCGCGAAAATATTGATCGGGTGTGATGGTGGGTTCGGACGACTCGTACGCGCAATGATCGAGCGCGAGCACGGCACGCTCGACAAAGGCGAGAATATCGCGATCATGCCGGGGGTCCACACCACGCCGCGCAATCTGTTCTGCGTATTGCGCCGTTTGTCGATGCAATGCCGCGTAGTGTTGCGAGAGCGTTACGATTTCTGTTCGCGTCCGTTGCCACGCCGCAAACAGTGTGCTATGCCCGAGTAGCGTTGAGCAGGATGGAATGAATCGACCGTCGAGTTCGAACCCCAGCGATTCGTTCACGCGGCGCAAGCGTCCAACACACAACGCGTGCGGCAATGTGTCGGCGTTGATGCCAAGCTGCACACGATATCCGGCACGTCGATACGCCGCCTGCGTCGGATTTGCATCATCTCGACCAATGCTGGCAGGATCTTCTTCGCGATCGCCGGTGTGCACCACGAACACCATCAGCTCGGTCAAACCAGCGAGGCTCGACTTCTCCGCTTCAAGTCTCACGGCACTGCCTTGCGCGATATCCACCAGCTGACCAAGCATGGTCAGCCCGCGCGCTTCCAACACGGAGACGCGCAGCAGTGTGCCATCATCGTAAATATCGACGCGCGGGTCGAACTTTCCGAGACCGCGTTCGCCCGATGGAAGGCGAATACCGCCGCCAACCAAGCCGACGCCCGGCAAGCAATAGCGAAGCAACCAGCCGATGGTTTCGTCAAAATACGCGTCCTGCCGCCGGAAATGCTCCGGTGAAAGGAGCATGCCCGTTGTCCAGTTAATCGATTTCAGTCGTGCAACGTCGTCCGTCACGCGGTGTGTCCTGTAGATGTTGGCATCAATCGAGAATTGATACCCAGTCGAACGGCAGCGGAAGTCCCGCCAATCACGCAACCGCGCGCTGGTGACGTCACGGTCCATCGTTCCTCGACGGGCCGTAGCATTGCGGATGGCAAGACCAGATCGTACAAGATGTCTCGATAGCTGCGCATTTCCGCCGTGGCATGTTGCAGATATTGATCGATCGACACGGGGCCGAGGTGAATACGCGCGTGCGCGAGCGCCGTGATGCCGTCGCCAATCACCGCATCGACGCCGAGGCGCCCATTGCGCACACCCAAGCGCGTGTGCAGTGCCGCGCGCATCGGCAGCAAACGTTTCGTAATGGTCACGTCAACCACTGGCAGTTCAAATACGGTGCGTAACGCGACACGTACACCGTTTTCAGTGCCTGCCACGCTATGCAACGCGGGAAGCAATCGCGCGAGTGCGTGCAATCGGTCTGCAGGCCAAGATTTCGGATGCAGTGCAAACATTTCTCGTATCCAACGCCATGCCGTGCGCGAATCTTCGGATCGCAATTCGAGGAATCCACCGGCTTCGCGCACATACACGTCTAACTTCGCCAGCGGTGCGTCGAGCACAGGCATGAGGTCAACAACACCGAATTGCCCGTCTTGCTCATGACGCATTGCATACGGCAACGCATCGACGGCCGCAGGTGCCGACACGAACAAGACCACGCGCGTGGTCGCTCCCAGGGCCGTACCGGGTGCGGGCTGTTGCCGTACCACGGTGCCTTTTTTCCATCCCCCGCCAATGCGCTCGATTCGTACGCGGTCAAGCGGCAGAGCGAGATATCGGAGTGTGGCGAGTGCCGAGTCCACATCTTGGCGCACGCCGCGCATGGGCGTACAAAAGTCGGGCATGGTGGGCCGACGCGGCGGCGCGGCGCTTTCGAAGTCGCTCATCGTCCGTCCAGTTCAACCACCACACGCACCGAGCGACCCAGCACCGCGCGGCGTGCGAGATGCCGCTCAAGTCCGTCGCGGAGCCGTATCGTGTCCGCATCAGGATCGGAGAATTCCGAGCGTGGTGCGCGCACGATGACGTTGTCCACCGCGCGTAGTGCGCCGTCGGCGATCTCCGACAGTGGGTCAACCACCACGGTTGTGATCCGCGGATCAAACGCACGCGCCGTGATGTCGTAGTCGGCAACCGTCACCACCCGTTCTCGCGTGCGCAACAACTCGGCGAACCGTTGCCGCGCGGCAGAATACAACGGGGGCGATGCGCCACCGCGCGTGGCCGACAAATTCACGACCTGCGCCGTCACGTTCTCAAGTGATCCAGTAATGCGCGTTATCGCACCAGGTTCGACGCCGTTGCCGCGCGCGCCGTCGCAGAGCAAGAGCCGCAACACGGCAAATCCATCAACGCGACCGCTCACGCGGCGCGCCGGTCGCAGTTCGATACGACCATCCCGCGCACGCCAACGTCCCGCCGTTGATGGCGCGTCGAGGTCCGCATCCTGTGCGTAACGCGTGCCACTTTCACCGACAACACTCAACACCCCCATCAGGTGTCGACGTTCATCGCCTTCAGGCCGCATGGCCACCACGTTGCCAACGCGATCAAACGTGACTTGCTCGACGAACACTTCGATGTTGGAGGCGGTCACCGCGTTCAGCGTAATGCCCTGAATGGCTGACACAACATCAAGTGTACCGGCGGGTAGCGGTACTAACACCCACACCAATCGACGCTCGACGTATGCCGTTTCATCCTCTGGACAAAGGGCCATTATGGCTTGTGCATACGCACGCGGTGGCGCAGAACGCCACCGTTTTTCCGACGGAATTGGCGGAAACACCCACACGCTCTCGCCAAAGGGTCCGGTGCCAACGTCAACAGTCGCGACACTCCCTTGTACTGCCTCCGCGTCATCCTGCGCTTTCGCGTCAAACCAATCCAGCATCTGCACTCCGCCGCGCGCCGGCGTGGTACGCAACGTACCCGCGTCACGCGATACGCCATCATCGCCAAGCAAGATCCACGGGCTTCGCTCCAAC
The DNA here is from genome assembly GCA_025362635.1 of Gemmatimonadaceae bacterium. GTDB lineage: Bacteria > Gemmatimonadota > Gemmatimonadetes > Gemmatimonadales > Gemmatimonadaceae > Gemmatimonas. The sequence goes on from JANYFO010000263.1 coordinate 8,809, forward strand.
GCACTCGCCACCTTGTGTCCAACGGCGCCAGTGTTCACGTGTAGCCCCAGGCCACCAAGGCCTGCCGTATCGGCGTCGAACGCCATCAACAGCGCTGGAGGGCCGCCAGCCGCTCCACAGGACACGCTATTGGGCGGCCATGGGGTGCCACCGGGAAGCACTGCCCCAGGGACAATGTGCAATTGACGGTTTTCCGCCACAGCCGCGAAGACGAGCGTCGTGGGTGCGAGCTCGATCGACACATCGGGCGCGAACGTCATGCGTTCACCGGCCTGCGTCATGCCTTGCAACGACAGGTCGGGACCAATCCGTTCACGTCGATCAAGATTGCTAAATGCGATCACCGTTTGTGCTGGCAACGCCATGAGACGCGGCATGCCGAGGCCATTCATTAAATCATCAAGCACCTGCCACGGAAATTTGTCTTCGGCTTCCGTGTATACGCGTCCTACCTGCACCGCCAATGCATGCATGAGCGTTGCGAGCACCGGATCCTGCATGGGCGCACGATCAAATTGCGATTGGAAGACGCGTTGGAAATCGCGACGCATTTCGGCGGCAATATCTGCTGCACCGCGCATCGAAGAGCCGAGTGGACTTTGTTCTGCCATGCGGAATGACTAACGCGTCTGCTTTGGATCGGCGCTGGTTCGACCGTCGCCTTTCTTCGGCACTTCGCCCTTTTTCCACGCCGATTTTTTTTTGCCCGGAGCACTGACGAGATTGGGCGGAACGACCTTGCCTGGAGGCTGAATATGCACCATGGCGCCGACAATCGAGTGTATGCCACCAGCAACCGCGTCGAGCAGCAAATTGGCTTTGACCACCACATTCATGCCTTCAGTGGCGTGCTTTCCGCCGGCCTTTGACAGGACATTGCCCGAGACGTCACTCGTATCGTTACCGCCAATTTTCCGATACGCATCGGACGACACATCCTGCGTGAATGTTTTGCATTTTAGCCGAATTTCGTTCTCTGCTTCGAACGAAATGTCGCCTTCGGAATGAATCGTGATAACGGGCTTCCCCTTGTTATTGTGCAGCTGCACCCAGCACTGCCCCGTCGCTGAATAAATTTCGACGCGCTCATCGTCCTTCTCGTCATACAGTTGAATCGTATTACCGGAGCGCGTGACGATCCGTTTTGCATTGTTGTCGGCCATCGTGGGCGCTTTGTCGGCACCGTTCCACAGTGACCCTAGTACAATGGGTCGTTCAGGATCGCCGAGTTCGAAGGCCACGACCACTTCGTCGCCAATTTCTGGCAGGAAGTGTATGCCCCGACCGTTGCCCGCATACGTTGATGCAACGCGCACCCATCGTGTGGACTCGCCAACATCATTCCAACGAAACCGTACGCGCAGTCGACCAAGGCTGGATGGATCAACATTTTCGACCACTTCACCAGTGGCGCATCCGTGCGCCATGTTGCGTGGCGGGCGCACCGCGTTGCTCCAACCGCTCCACGGTGTCGCAACAAAGTGATTGCTGTACTGTTGCTCCTCGAACACATGCACCGCTTTCACAACACCAAGCGTGCCTTGCGTTGGCATTGCAAACTGTTCCGATTCTTCAAGTAATATTGTATCACCGGCCCGCACACGAATGTTGTTTGAGGTGCCAGTCACCGTGAGCGAGGCACCGAGCGCGCGTGCGCTTTCATGCTCCAGCGCCTTACGCCCATCGGCCATCAGCGGACTACGGAATGGCAACTCGAAGACGCCGCCCGCGCCCTGATCAGACGCCTTGTCGGCGAGCTTGCTGGCAATCGTCGTGAGCCGCGCCGCACCGCCCAACCATTCTGGCGTTTTGCGGACGTTGCGAAAGCGATGATCGCGCTTTTCTTCCGGACGATGCATCGCTCCGTTCACACTGTGCGCGACGGTGCGCGACGACGCCGTTACCGCCATCAAATCTTTCGCCCATTTGAGCGGCAGTCCAATATTGTCGAACCCACTGCGGACTTCCGGCCGTGGGTCGGACGTGCGCACGAACATGCCGTGATCGTCTGCCACACGCACTAAAAACGCAAAGTCGGTCTCGCCAAACTGCACATACTGCATCGGCTCGCGTGACGGCGCACTCCCCGCCAGTTTAGCCCCGAAGCGACCAACAATATCTGCGAGCTTATTGGCGGTGTAGTATGCCGTTCCCTCACGCTCCAAATTCCAGCTCTGCGAAATGCCGTCAAGCGTAAATGCGGATCCGTGATTGAGCTGATGGCCTTGCGATCCGTCCAGCACGAATCCGGTAAACACGGTCACAACGCCTACTTCGTCTTGCAGCGTGACCGTTAGCGGCTGCCCCAAAAGCATGTCGAGGTGCAAGTCGGTGTCGTGATCACGCATGAAAAGCAGACGACAACGCGCATGTGCTGAGAGCTCCTGGGTAATCTCCAGATGCTCGATCTCACTGTTGCGCAGCGCAACTACGCCGCCGACATTCGCGCGTACGATAACATGCACGCGATTAAGCCTTCACCTGGCGGAATACTGGCGTGTTGCTTGCGTTGGTCATAATGAGGTCGAAATGGCGTTCTCCAAATAGCGCCGGCGCTTTGCGTACCGTGATCACCGACAACCCGTCGGTACCGAGTTCGCGCAAGGCGGTGTTGATCGCATCGGCGAGCCGTGGATGTTCCTGTACGTCCGGACGAGCCGACTCGAATTGCTCAAGCAGTCCAAACCACGGCGCGTGCGGCCAGAACGACTGACTCGTGGTGGCCATCACGCCGATCAATTGCGCCACCGCATCCGCTTGCTCCACACGCTGGAGTTGTCCGTCCAACGCGAGGGCAAGCGGCATGGCAAGCGAGAGTGGCACCCGCGCTTACTTCGTAAACTTGTGCTTCGTGACGTTCGTTTCGTCGAGCACCACCACAAGCTCAAGATACAACAAATTGTTGTATCCAACTTGCGACGTACTTGTCGCCCCTTCTTGTCCCATCGAGCCGGCAGCACCCGGGATGGCCGAGATTTTCGGATTGTTGTATTGGAAGACTGAGACCCAACCCATGAACTCTGCGTTCGTGAGCACCTTGTCGCCGTCTTCCGAATACCACGTGATTGATACCTTGTGCAACGGATCTTTTGTTTCGGTGGCCATCTTCCACAGTTCGATTTGATGCGCTTGCGAAATATTGTCGATCGCGTGCGCATCAACCCAAACGTACGCGCGCCCAACCAGCGACTCGCCAATACGACGTCCAACCTGATTGGAGTTTCGTGTGAGCGCGTACTTCGCCTCCAGCGGATAAAACTTCACGCTGTCGATTTCGATCATCACCCGCTTGAACGTTCCCGCCATCGCTCGTCTCCTCGGTGCTGGTGGTTGCTACAACCGCTTAGGAAAACAATCGTTTGATTGCTGCGAATACACCGTCGTTTCCTGCGGCATCAGGTGTCACTTCAACGACCGGCGCAGCGACGACGGGGACTGGTGTCAGCGGCACCACCGCCTGCACGTCCTCGACAACACGCAGCGCCTGCAACTCCGGATCGAGCTCCGTCCGCGGTTGCGCACGAACGGAGAAGCGCATGTTCGACATGTTGGTGAAACTGCCACGCGCCAAATGGCCCTGGCCGCTCAAATCGCGATCGATACGAACGCCACTTTGCTCCACCCTCGAGAAACGAAGATCGACCGGCTTCTTTTCCGCGCCGTCGTCCGTCGCATCCTCCGTCATCTCAGCCGCCTGCTTTCGGCTTCGTGAAATCCGGAACGTCAATCTTAAGATTGAATGTTTCAGCTGGCCCCACGGGCAGCACCTCAAGATTCATGTCGAGCACGCCCATCGCAAACTTGTCTTCGTCCATGTCGATATCGAGTGAAAAGTTGAAGATCGTACCTTTCTTCTTTTCATCTTCGAGCATGGCTTCGATCGGATTGCGAACTTGCTCCTTCACCATCTCACGCGTTAACCGTTGCTCCGCCACGCGACGCAGATACACCGAGATACGACGTTCGAGATAACGGAGCACTCGATACGACGTGAAAAACTTCAACACGCCGTTTGGATCTTCCGCCTGCGTGCGACTGCCGGCGAAACAGAGCTCGTTATCTTCGTTGCGAATGATGGTCACCACCTGACGTTGCATGGTCAGGTGCTCCATTTGCGAGATGCGCGGCTCAACGCGCGCGCGATCAATTCCGCGCACCTTGCCGAAAATCATCCCCACTGGGCCCTGGGCAATGCCGCCACCGGTCGTGCGATCCGTGCGCGCCAAGCAGCCGGCAAACAACATCGACGCCGGCGCGTACAAATCCGCGTCGTCCGTATGCGACTCTGCACGCTCGAACCAATGCTTATCACGCATCTTCACAAACCCGGCAATCACGACATCGGCCGCGGCTTTGTCTTCGGGACGCTTGAGAAATTCGTACGCACCACCATCCGTGCGAAACTGATCCTGCAACACGCGAAAATTCGGTTCATCCTTCAGGTCGCCGATCAGCAACATGCCCCACTTACTTGCGATGTCCTCGAACCGGCGACGGACGTTGTCCGGCACATAGCCAGGCACCACCATATTGCAAATAAACTGGCGAAAGTTGAACGAGTCGTTGCGTGACTGCACAAACTCATCTACCGCCACAATCGTGCTGCTGTCGACATCCTTTTTAATAACCGTGGTGTCGGCATTGAAGATGTAAAACTCGACCGGCGGACGCTGTACCGCATCGCGCACCTCCGCGTTCTCGAAGAACAGTTGCAGCGAGCGATAGCTACGCTCCATCGGTCGCACTTGCTCGAACAAATCAGCGAGAACTTTGTCGCGCGTCGATTCATGCGCCGCAATGCGCGCATCCAGCTTCGCGAGCGCCTCTGCGTGACTGTCCGCGTCCGAGAGTAGCAATTGCAGTTTGCCGACACGCGTGAAAAACTGCTGCGCCGACTCTGCGGTGAAAATTTCACCCAACGCCGTCCGACTTGGTGCCGGATGAATGACGTTGAAGATTTCTTCGATGGCCTTACCTGCCGTGCGCTTGCCGATGATGTCTTGCGCCGTTCTCGTCAACACCGAAGGCTCGCTCACGCTTCACCCTCCGCGATCTGTCGTAGTGATTCCTGCAAATCACCCACGGCCGCGATCATTTCCTTCCGCTGCTCAGGATTCTCCCACGCGCGTTTCACTGACAACAACGTGAAGCGCTCGCGCATCCGTTGCAGCAAATCGATCTCCGCTTGCAAGTCTGCGATATCGTTACGCTTCCCTGGCTCACGTGATCGAATCTGCTTCGGATCGAAGTCCTTCAAGCTCCGGAACTCGAGATCGGCAACGAACTCCGTGCCTTCCTCGCCCACCGTGGTGCGAAAGTCGAGCTTCGGCGCAAATTTCTCAAACGCTTCCGCGAGCGAGCTGACCTTCGTTGGCCCTTCGTCCTCCGGCGCTTCTTGCCCGATGCGATCCATCGTCATTGGCAGAATCGTCAAGGTCGTTTCCGTTGGGATTTCGCGCGGTGCAGAGCGAACCCCGGTGCGCTTGATGTTGGTTACCGGCATTGATGGATTTCGGCGGAGTACGGTGGAAAATCGGGTTGACGATAATTCTTATCTATTTTGTGCGGTGTCCGCATCGTTCGCCAGAGCCACCACCATTTCCGTTAGGCCGCTTCGTCTTTGGTGATATCGAACGGCGAACGTGGGGGGGCATCAACCACATCACGACGCAGCGTCGCGTCCGATTGCGCGCGCTCCACATGTTTTTCGACAGCCTTGGCTGACGGCGTCGCGCTAACGGGAACTCCGTCCCGTTCCGCATCACGCGCCAAACGCCAGAGCACGGCATACGTCGACAAGAGCACCAATAAGAGAGCACCACCGAGAATCAGGCGGTCGCTGCCGGTCGAGGTTCCATCTTGGACGAGCACGCGCAAATCCGACGACAACA
>JANYFO010000112.1 GCA_025362635.1 Gemmatimonadaceae bacterium
GATACCGATTTTGCCTTCGCTCGTCGCGGTGACGCGCGCGAGACCCGGCGCGATGCCGGTGACAACGCCACTTGTGGTCACCGTCGCAATCGACGGCGCATCACTGCTGAACGTCAGCAGGCGGCCTGTGAGCAGCGTGCCAAGTGAATCCGTGATCTGCGCGATGAGCTGCTGTGTGCCGTTCACGATCAGGGTTGTCGATGATGGCGTGACGGTTACCGTACCCGCGAGACGCGCAAGGACGACAATCGTTGCGCTGCCGATGCGCCCTTCGCTGGACGCGACGATGTTCGTCGTTCCCGGAGCGAGCGCGTTCACAACACCTGTGGAAGAGACAGAGGCGACAGTGACGTCGTTCGAACTCCACGCGAGCGCGCGCCCAGTGAGCGTTGCACCGCTCGCATCACGCACGACGGCCGAGAGATTCCGTTCGGTGCCGACACCAAGTGTGTCGAGGGACGGTGTGATCACAATTGTTTGCACTGGTGGGAGCGTGACCGTCACCGCGACTTGTCCGCTTCGTCCTTCACTACTCGCCGTGACGGTAGTCGCACCAGCAGCGATGCCAGTGACGGAGCCTTGCGCATTGACCGTAGCAATGGCGGCGTTGCTACTGAGCCATGTGACGGCACGTCCGGTGAGCACGACGCCGTCAACGTCTAACGTTTGCACTTGTAGCGGCGCCGAGACCCCGACGCGCATGGAGACGGTTGCCGGTGTCACGACAACTGAAGCGACAACGCGCGCGGTGACGGAGACGGTGGCGACGGCGCTTTTCCCCATCGCGCTCGCGGCGATGCGCGCGTCACCCGGGGATAGTGCAGTAACGACGCCGTTGGATGACACGGTCGCGACAAGATTGTTGTTGCTCGACCAGGTGATGCCGCGGGTATTAATGGAGTTGTGATTGCTATCGACTGGTCGCGCCGTAAGTGTCGCGGTGCTGCCGGCGCGAATGCTGATCGTTGTTGGTGTGACGTCGATGAACGCAACGGTGATGGACGCAACCGTTGCGTCGACACATGATCCGAGGACGAGGGATGCGAGGACGTTGAACGCGGTGAGGACAGCACGGTATTGCCACGCACGGCGAAGCGTCGTCACGGAGTGACCGTCACGGAAGACGATCCTGTTTTTCCTTCGCTCGTGGCGATAACACTGGCCGTACCGGTGCTAATGGCGGTGACCAAACCGGACGCATTCACGGTCGCGATGGCGGTATTGCTGCTCGACCACACGATTGCGCGACCGGTGAGCACGTTGTTCGACGCATCACGCGTCACCGCCGTGGCTTGTGTCGTCGCCCCGACGGCGATGGATGACAAGGCAAGTGACACGCTCACCGTGGCGACCGGCACTTGCGTGACCGTGACCGCAGCTTGCCCTGTCTGCCCTTCGCTCGTGGCAATGATATTCGCGCTGCCGATCGCCACCGCGGTGACGAGACCTGACGCATTCACTGTGGCAATCGACGTGTTGGAACTGCTCCACGCTATCGCACGACCGGTGAGCACGTTGTTCGACGCATCACGCGCCACCGCCGTGGCTTGCGTCGTCGCGCCGACCGCGATGGACGACAGCGCCAGTGACACGCTCACCGTGGCAACCGGCGCTTGCGTGACCGTGACCGTACCTTGCCCTGTCTTCCCTTCGCTCGTCGCAATGATATTCGCGCTGCCGATCGCCACCGCAGTGACGAGCCCCGACGCACTCACGGTCGCGATGGCGGTATTGCTGCTCGACCACGCAACCGCACGACCGGTGAGCACGTTGTTCGACCCGTCGCGTGTGGTGGCCGTTGCTTGCGAACTACCACCGACGGGGATGGTGGACACGAGTGACACACTCACCGTAGCAACCGGGACCTGCGTGACGGTGACCGCCGCTTGCCCTGTTTGTCCTTCGCTCGTGGCAACGATATTCGCGCTACCAATCGCCACCGCGGTGACAAGACCTGACGCATTCACGGTGGCGATCGCGGTATTGCTGCTCGACCACACGATCGTGCGGCCCGTGAGCACATTGTTCGATGCATCACGCGTCACCGCCGTG
>JANYFO010000201.1 GCA_025362635.1 Gemmatimonadaceae bacterium
ATCGGAGCTCAGTACCATTGGAACTGATTGGCGCTTGCGGCCAATCCGATCGTCTCGCGGACGCGGGCATCGCTGTACGTGCCACCCTTGAGATACGTCGAGAGCTGTGCGCGCAACATGGACGGCAGCTCACCACCAAACATCCGTGTCGAGATCTGACTCACCACACCGTCCGCCGTATCGGGCGACCGGAACAGTGCAGAATCGACCTTGAGCGCCGTGTTGGAGTTTTGCGACGACAAATACGACATGTAGTTCCAACGCTGCAACACAAGACCGCTCCACCAGTCAACGCGATCGGGATAGCCGTTTGGCTGCTCCCACAGAAACATCGGTTGTCCCATCACATCCGCGTTCTGACGCGCAGGCCGAATGTTCGCAGCGCTGGCACCCATGCTGCGTAACGCCGACGCTGCAAGATGAAACGGACGTTTGTACTTGGCCGGCGCAGCGAGCAGATTTTGACTCGTGAGAATGGTACGAATCATTGCCGCGATATCACCGCCAGTGGCCGTGTACGTCGCCGCCGTGGCATCAACAACGGCTTGCGATGGCGTATATGCGAGCAGCCAGCGCGCCATCTTCAACGAGATGTACGCGGCGGTGCTCGGATGGTCGATCAACTGCTGAATCGCGGTATCCGCTTCGCCTTTAAGCTGCGCGTCCGTGGCCGTGGTTGGCATCGCAGCAAACGCGCGACCAAGAAACATTTTCGCACCGCGATCATGGTAATTCCGCACATAGGCAAAGGCCCCGACATTATTGCTGGAATATCCCGTCAAAATGCGCGAGAGCTCCGCCACATCGGTCTGTGTGTATCCACCGTTCACCCCGAGCGTGTGCAACTCCATAATTTCGCGCGCATAATTCTGATTCGGTGTCGGCGTGCTGCTGCGATTTTGGTCGAGATAGACCATCATGGCCGCACTCTGCGAGGTCGCTCTCAATAACTGAGGAAAGGACGTCATCGCGTAGGTACGTATTACGTCGCGATCATCGGCCAACTTCAGATTGCCGACCTTATTGATGCTGATCGTAAAATGATCAGTCCAAAATTCGATCATGCGCTCTTTCAGTTGACGCTTGGAAAACGCGGCGCGGTACAATGCCGCATCCATCAACTGATTGGCTGCCTCGCCGTTGTCCTGCGTCAGCAAGGCCGAACCCACGAGCGCCGTGAACGGCATACGCAGCGCGACATACGCTTCGGTCTCGCCATCGTCGATCGCCGCGGCGTTGAGCTGATACTCGAGATACCCCGCATAACCGAGACGACGCGCAAGCACTACCTCTTCGGGCGACAAGCCCATCGAGATGCGTCGCACCAGCCGAATGAGGGGGTCGTGCCAATCCTTCGACGCGTCGGCCGTCGTATTTGGAAAGGGAGACGTGCGTCCCCGAGGAGGCTGGGCAAGCGCCAAGCGGCCCGTCGCAAGCGCTGCGGCCGCACCAGCACCCATCGTAAAAAACCGTCGACGGCTTGACGATACCACGTCGGCGTCGATGGTCTTGTCCTGCGTGATCACGTCCGCTTCGTCTCGCGTCTGCATGGGCAGGCCGGTAGTCGTGCGTGGTTCGGTTACGTACGGGGAGGCAAGACGGTGATCACCTGCGTGACCCCTCATCGATCCTCCCGACTGAAGACTCTCTGTATGGTCGATCCAAACAACGAGTGTGTCAACTGCGCAACCACCTAATGGGGCTGTTTCCACGCACGCTTTATCATTCCCTGACGAAACGCTCAGCAGCTGTGATAGGCCGCACATCCGCATGTTAAGGCTTCTTAGCGCGCGGTGGAAAAGTGCCAGCAACACAACTCCGGACGTGCCCAATCAGTTCTCGCGTGCTGTTGCAAGTAGACGATCAAAGCGTGCGCGCGTTAACTCCGTAAATCGCCTGAAGCAACGCCAACGCCACAAACCCCACGATACCACCGAAGCCAAGAATCATGATCGGCTCAACCAAGAGCACTGCTCGAGCAACCGCGCGTTGAACGGCGGCGTCTGCGCCATCGGCCGCGCGTCCGGCCATACTCGCGAGGTCACCACTGACTTCACCAGCGTCAAGCAGCCGTACTGCCAACGGTGGCAAAACACGCTCCATCGCCGACGCCAGCGTCCCACCATCGCGCACGCGCCCTTCAGCACGCTCTAGTTCGTTGGCAAGCGCGACATTCCGAACGACGCCGCGAGAAAGCGCCATCGCCGCGAGCAGTGTGACTCCAGACCGGAGCGCGACTGAGAGAGTCCCGGTGTACGCAGCGCTGGCCTGGAGTCGTTCGAGCGCGCCGAGTACGGGCCACGTCAAACGCTGTGCATGCCAAACTGCACGTTGTCCGTCGCTCCGCTGCCAGCGCCGCCACGCGGCGGCGATCAGCACGGTACCCAACAGCATCAACCACCACCATCGCGCGAGCGTCGTGCTCAACGCGACGAGCACACGCGTACTCATCGGCAGCGTGCCACCACTGTCCGCGATTAACACGGCGAAGCGTGGCACCACGAGGAGTAAAATCACCGAAACGCCGATAATTGACGCGAACGCCAAAATTGCAGGGTAAATCAATGCCGCTTGTAACCGTGATCGCGTCGCGTCCATGCGTTCAAGCTGATCGGCCAACAGCGTCAGCGCCGCGTTGAGCGATCCAGAAACTTCGCTCGCCGCGAGTGTCGGCGCGAAGACGGCGGGAAAGATGGGGTGTCGCGCGATGGCTGTGGACAACGCCTGCCCGTTACGGACCGCATCGCGAACGGCAGCGAACGCGCCCCGCGCCTCCTCGCCCACCGCCTGCGTCGCAGCGTATGCGAGCGCACGATCCAGCGGTACGCCGGCACTGAGTAGCGTCGCCATCGCACGCATAATCACCGCAAGATCGGCGTTCGACGCGCCACGATTGCGCCATCGCGATGGTCTCGCAAATGATCTGCTGTCGTTGCCCGATGGTGCCATGTTTGGCGGCATGTTTGACGCGCCAACTGGCGCGAGTTCGGTGACCCAGAGGTTGCGTCGTCGTAATGCATCAACGGCCTCTCGTTCCGACGGCGCCTCGACTTCGCCACTGCTCGCCACGCCACGTGAATCGGCTGCGCGATAGCGCCAACGCATAGGTGCGGCGGACGCGCGATCCGTCACGACACGTCATCCTCGCTGACAACACGCGCGACTTCATTCACCGTGGTGCGTCCGGCGCCCACGAGCCGCCAACCATCATCCCGCAGTGCGGGAATGCCGCGTGCACGCACTGACGCACGCATCACGGCAAGCGACGCACCCCCTACAAACTGCGCACGCATTCCCTCATCAAACACGAGCAGCTCGGCGATAGCCGCGCGTCCTCGAAAACCCGTACCTGCACACTGTGTACAACCCTCGCCTGCGCGCACTTGCGATAGCGCGCGAGTATTCGCGCCAAGCAATGCGCGCTCCTCAGACGTGGGCGGTCGCCACTCGCTACAGACGTCGCAATTTGTTCGCACCAGACGCTGCGCGAGCACACCGTGTAACGTGGCCGCGAGTAAATACGGGGGCACGCCCATTTCGCTCAAGCGTGCCAGCGCGCCGGTCGCATCGGTCGTGTGCAACGTACTGAGCACAAGATGCCCAGTGAGCGCTGCTTGCACCGCGATCTCCGCCGTTTCCGCATCGCGCATTTCGCCGACGAAAATAACATCGGGATCATGTCGCAAAATTGCGCGCAACGCGTTCGGAAATCCGAAGCCCGCTTTCACGTTGACCGGGAGCTGCACCACGCCGTCGAGTCGATATTCAACTGGATCTTCCACTGTCACAACTTTCACCCGACTCGTACTGCGTTCGGCGAGCGCCGCATACAACGTCGTTGTTTTGCCAGAGCCTGTCGGCCCGGTTACCAACACTAATCCCGAACTGCGCGCCAGCATGCGTGTCAGCTGCGTGTACGTGTCGTCAGCGAAGCCCAATGCGGTGAGCGTTCGTGCTTCGCTCGGGTCGCCCGCGTTACCGCCATCGAGCAGTCGTAACACGAGGCTTTCACCATGCAGCGCGGGCAAGGTTGAGACGCGAATGTCGAGCTCGCGATCACCGATGCGTACGCGCGCGCGCCCATCCTGCGGCAAGCGACGTTCGGCAATGTCCAAACCCGCAAGCACCTTGAGCCGTGAAATAACGGCCGCCTGAAACCCACGACCCAGTTGTTGCGCGTCATGGAGCACGCCGTCGAGGCGGAGTCGCACACGAAGCCCATCGGCGACCGTCTCAATGTGAATATCACTCGCACCAGCACGCACCGCCTCGCCAAGCATTGCATTGACAACTTGCACGACAGGCTCACGGCTCGCTAACGCGCGTAAGTCATCAAGCGACTCTGCGGCTTCGCCACGCAGTGGATCATCGAGCGTCGTCGTTGCTCCGTGTCCACGCGGCGCTCCAACGAGCGCGGCACGAATATCGGCCGCGTGCACGGGCACGGCGCGCACCGGTACCCCCAATGCCCGTTGCAGCGCGTCGTCAACGAGTGGTGGAAGCGCACCGTCTGCAGCGACAATCACAACACCGTTGTCTTCGTACAACGGCAACACCGCCTGTTCCTCTAGCCAGCGCGCGGGCAAGCGTAACGCCAACGCACCGGCTGCCGCGTCGCGAAGATCTCGCGCCTCGCGTTCCGGGGCGCGAGGCGCTGTCGCACTGTTCGCCGCGGCGACATCACTCATCGCGCGGCAGCATCGTCTGTTGGC
>JANYFO010000213.1 GCA_025362635.1 Gemmatimonadaceae bacterium
GGATGGGCGGTGCTCGTGCGTGGGTCGCGTATTGTCAGCGCCGGACCGCTCGCCAGTCTTTCTGTTCCGTCCGACGCGGAACGTCTTGCATTGCCGGGCACGACGCTGCTGCCGGGTTTGAGCGATTTGCATAGTCATGTACTGCTGCATCCGTATGACGAAACGCCGTGGAATGATCAGGTGTTACGTGAATCGCTCGCGCTGCGAACCGCACGCGCAACGAATCATTTGCGTGCGACGCTCATGGCAGGATTTACCGTACTCCGTGACCTCGGCACCGAAGGAGCGGCGTATGCCGATGTGGGGTTGAAGGAAGCAGTAGACCAAGGAATCATTCCCGGTCCGCGATTGTTTGTGACGACAAAGGCGATTGTTGCCACGGGCTCCTACGGCCCCAAGGGATTTGGCGCTGAAATCGGTGTGCCGCAGGGTGCTGAAGAAGCGGACGGTGTTGAGATGGTGACGCGTGTGGTGCGCGATCAAATTTCGCACGGTGCGGATTGGATCAAGATTTACGCCGACTATCGCTGGGGCCCGCGTGGTGAGGCGCGACCGACGTTCACCGAGAACGAATGGAAGGCCATCATTGATGCGGCGTCGACAAGCGGACATCCCGTCGTCGCGCACGCCAGCACGTTGGAAGGAATGCGACGCGCGATCATGGCCGGCGTGGAAACCATCGAGCACGGTGATGCAGCGACCGCCGAAACGTTCGCGCTCATGAAGTCGCACGGGACTGCGTTTTGCCCGACGCTGTCGGCCACAGAATCGACCACGCGCTACCGCGGTTGGAAGAAAGGCATTGACGCCGAGCCGGCAGGGATCACGCAAAAGAAATCAATGTTTAAGTTGGCACTCGCGTCGGGCGTGACGATCTGCAATGGCAGCGACGTTGGCGTTTTTTCGCACGGCACCAACGCACTCGAACTCGAACTCATGGTGGAGTACGGCATGACGCCGATCGCGGCGCTCCGTGCGGCCACCAGCGTCAATGCGAAAATACTACATCGTGAAAATGACTTTGGTCGTGTGGCAGCGGGACTGCTTGCCGATCTCGTGGCCGTGCAAGGCGATCCAACGCAAAACATCAAACAGTTGCGCGACGTGCGTTTTGTGATGAAGGGAGGACAGGTATTTCGCCGCGAGGCGAACGCGACGAAATAGTCGCGCGTGATGGCATCAACGGCGATCCGTCCACAGGCGGAATCCACCCACAAACGCATTGTCGTTGTTGCCCAGTCGCCCGTGCGGGGGGAGAGCGCGTACTAGTTTCGCGTTGCCTCCACCGAGCACGAGCGTTTCGCACACAAATGCCGCACACAACTCTTCAGCGATGCGATGCACGCGGCGCTCCCACTTGGCACGGCCGGCGCGCTTCATCCCGCGTGCACCGAGATACTCTTCGTACGTACGACGTCTATACGAAAGGTGTGCAATCTCCAGCGGCATCACACAGTCGCCGTCGATGACTGCGGCTCCTAAACCGGTGCCGAGTCCGAGAAATAGCATGCGGCCCGTGTCGTACGAGCCGAGTGCCTGCATCAGCGCGTCATTCATGATGCGCACGGGCGCGCCGAAAGCGGCCTCAAAATCAAAAGCAATCCAGCCCGGTGCAAGGTTGAACGGTTCTTTGAGGATTTGCCCACGCAACACGGGAGACGGAACACCGATAGACACGACATCGTAGTTCCATGTGCCGATGGCGTCCTTCACACCGCGCACCATAACCTCCGGGCTCAGGTGTAGTCCCGAGTCGAACCGTACCGCCTCAAGCTGCCCAGTCAACAACACCTTGACGTGCGTACCGCCAACATCGACGACGAGCACGCGTCGCGGTGACGCGATATCGACAGTTGGGATGTCAGCAGATGAGACGTTCACAGTTGGGCTGTCCAGGTTCGTGTGCTTCATAAATTCCTCAGGTATTCGATTACGGCTCGCGTTGCGAAATCACTGCAACTTATTGGCCCGGCGGGGTTGTCAAAGGTGGCGGAGATCAGAACGCGTTGGTGTGATCGCCCATCATACCGTACGCACGCCGTTCACCGCAAACTACCTTGGATGAAGTGACGCGCACCCTCGCCGCGGCTGAGTCCACGCATCCTCCCTGACGCATGACACACGCACTACGGATGGCACCCGGCTGGCCCGGTATTGCACCGCGCTGGACCACCTCCAATAAGACAGCGGTGGGTACCGCGATCGGCGATGGTTCGCGAGTGTGGTTCACCGCGAGCCACGGCATTCTCAACGAGATTTATTATCCCGAAGTCGATTCGGCATGTCTGCGCGATGCCGGACTGCTTATTACCACGGACGACGGACTGTTTTATGAAGAGAAACGGGACTGTACTCACACCGTGGAATGGCTCGCCCCCGGAGTGCCCGCTTTTCGTTTGCGCAGCACGGCCAAAGACGGCAGTTTTGAGATCGAAAAGCGAATCTGTACATCGTCGGATTACGATGTCGTGCTGCAGCAGGTGCGTTTCACCGCCCATCGTGGCACGCTGAGCGACTACCGTCTCACCCTGTTGGTCAGTCCGCACTTAGATAATCA
Organism: Gemmatimonadaceae bacterium; assembly: GCA_025362635.1. Classification (GTDB taxonomy): domain Bacteria; phylum Gemmatimonadota; class Gemmatimonadetes; order Gemmatimonadales; family Gemmatimonadaceae; genus Gemmatimonas. Next base: position 2,558 of record JANYFO010000213.1, read on the forward strand.
CGGAGCGGGCAATACCGGATGGGTCGGCGTGCACAAAGGTCAAACGGTGTTGTGCGCGAGTCGGCAACGCACGTCGCTCGCGGTTGCCTGCACCGCTGAAATGCGGCAAGGGACTGTCGCATTTGTGGGTGAGCACGATGTCTGGCATGATGTGCGCGAGCACGGAAAAATCACGCGTATTTATGACCGCGCGGAAAACGGGAATGTCACGCTGGCGGCTGAAGTGGATCTGGTGGGCAGCAACGGCGAATTCACCATTGCGATTGGACTGGGCGGTGACGCGGACACCGCAGCGCATCACGCACGCGGCGCGCTTTTCGAACGTTATGAAGCGGTGGAGCGACGTTACGCCGCCGGCTGGTTTCTCTTTCAGCAAGCGCTCCAACCGCTTGATGAAGCGCCGTCCGATTCTCGACGGCACGTGTACCGAGCTAGCACGGCGGTAATGAAAACGCACATGACCATGAACTGCGACGGTGGTGCCATTGCAAGCTTGTCCGTGCCGTGGGGATCGACCCAAGGTGATGGAAACCTTGGTGGTTATCATCTCGTGTGGCCGCGCGACATGGTCGAAACGGCCGGCGGTTTATTAGCGGCGGGCGCACACGACGAGATGAAAGCCATGCTCCGCTTTCTCGCCGTGACACAAGAGGCGGATGGTCGCTGGCCGCAAAACATGTGGGTCAACGGCACGCCATTTTGGACTGGACTGCAGTTGGACGAACTGGCATTTCCCATTTTGCTTGTCGACCATGCGCGACGCGAAAACGCGATCACGGATGACGAGGTTGGCGCGTGGTGGACAATGGTGCAGCGCGCCGCAGTGTTCGTCGCCTTGCACGGTCCGGCAACTGAGCAAGATCGCTGGGAAGAAAACGTAGGGTACGCGCCGTTTACGCTCGCCGTATCGATCGCCGCACTACTCGCGGCGGCCGAACTCGCTGAGCGCGCGCACGAACCGGTGCTTGCGACGTATTTGCGCGACACGGCGGATGATTGGAACGCGAGTATTGAGGCCTTCACGTACGTGACTGATACGGAGTTGTCCCGGCAGAGTGGCGTCGACGGATATTACGTGCGAATTGGCAGCGCGAATATCGCGGATGCCGAGGCACCAGCGCGCGGTATCCTGCGAGTGCAAAACCGCTCGGGAGAACAGATTATCGCGTCTGCGATGGTCAGTGTTGACGCGTTGGCACTCGTGCGATTCGGGTTGCGCTCGGCCAACGATGCGCGCATTCGAAATACGGTGCGCGTCATTGACGCGCGGCTGTGTACGGAGACCAATGCGGGCCCATCATGGCAACGCTACAGCGAGGACGGATATGGCGAACATGCAGACGGGAGCGC
>JANYFO010000227.1 GCA_025362635.1 Gemmatimonadaceae bacterium
GGCGCTTGCGCGTCCACTGGTGGCATGTTTGACAACTACGCCGTGGTACAAGGCATCGACACCATTATCCCAGTCGATGTGTACGTGCCAGGCTGTCCGCCGCGCCCCGAAGCACTGATGCACGCCATCATCATGCTGCAGAAAAAAATCTCACGAGATCGTTTGCGCGACGGAACACAGCATGTGGAAATCGAACCCGATCCGACGAGTCAGCTATACATCCCGGCATCTCGCATCGATGAGTTGTCCGAGCCGTTCGGCAATTCGGTTAACCAGACACGTTCCAATCCGTGAGTAGCGACGGACAGGCTGAGACGCCAACGGTGTCTCCACATGATGGAATGCCAACCACCCAACGCGGTATCCCGCATCGGGGCGGCGAAGCCAATCCCACGGCGGCAGCGCTCGTCGTGCAGTTTGGTACCGCCATCGTGCGCACCGACGTGACGTGGGGCGAGACGACGGTGTTCGTTGTGGCGTCCGCACTGCACGATATCGTACGATGGTTGCACGACGAGCCAACGCAACGGTACGACTATCTCGTGGACGTGACTGCCGTCGAATATCGCGAATCGGAACGACCGATCGAAGTCGTCTGGCATTTACGCGCGCTTGGGCGTCGTCAATTCTTACGATTAAAAGTTGCTCTGGAAAAACGTGCGCCACTCGTGGTGGCGTCGATCGTTGATATCTATGCCGGTGCCGATTGGCTCGAGCGCGAGTGCTTCGACATGTTCGGCATTCGATTTGAAGGACATCCAGACTTGCGACGCATCTTGCTCTGGGAGAGCTATCGTGAAGGATTTCCGCTGCGCAAGGATTTCCCATTGCGTGGTCGCTTCAGTCGTGCTGAGCAACTCCAACAGGCGCTCGCTGCCGATCCTGAAGCGCGCTATTCGATGACCGAACTCACCATTGCGGAAGCGTACGATTCGTTGCCCTTAGACATGAAAGCACGTCTCGCGGCGGATCGCGCGTTACACGACGGCGCAGAGGGCGGCGAATGACAGAGCGGCGGACGATCGAAGTGGCGCTGGGCACCAGCGGTCTCGACGCGAACGGCTTGCCGTTGCGCGCACCCTTGGTCGTGCACGGCGGAAATGCGATTGGCCTCGAAGCGACCGCAAGTATGGAACCCGAGCTGTCGTCCGATCACATGTTGATTAACATCGGGCCACAACACCCAGCAACACACGGCGTCCTCCGCTTGGTCCTCGAACTTGACGGCGAAACCGTAGTACGCTGCATCCCACATATCGGGTATCTGCACTGCGGTTTCGAAAAAATCGGCGAGTATCGGCAATACAATCAGATCATTCCGTGGACTGACCGCGAAGACTACCTCAATTCGCCCGGCAACAACGTCGCGTTTGCGCTTGGCTGCGAGCGTCTGTTCGGCGTCGAAATCACACCACGTTGTACGGTCCTGCGTGTGATTGCGATGGAACTCTCGCGCATTATCTCCCACGTCGTGTGGCTTGGCACAACGTCGGTCGACCTCGGCGCGTTCACGCCTTTTCTCTGGCTATATCAAGAGCGCGAAAACGTCTACAATTTGCTTGAAGGCTGGATCGGCGCGCGATTAACCACGTCGCTCACACGTGTTGGCGGTATGGCCGCGGATATTCCCGACGGTTGGCTCGACGGATTAAAAGCGTTCATTAAAGGATTTCCAAAAACCCTTGATGAATCAGTGCGCATGCTCGAAACCAATGCGATCTGGGCGGGACGTACCGTGGGACTTGGCGCGATGAACGCCGAGGAGGCCGTCAACGCTGGCTTATCCGGACCGATGTTGCGCGCGTCCGGTGTGGCCTACGATGTCCGCAAGGATGTTCCGTACCTCGACTACGAAACGTACGATTTCGATGTACCAGTGGGCACCGTTGGCGATGTGTATGATCGATTTCTCGTGCGCGTTGACGAGATGCGACAGAGCATTCGCATACTTGAGCAAGCGGTACGACGTCTTCCCGACGGCCCAGTCAACGTCGACGATCCTCGTCTTATTCTGCCGCCAAAACACAAGGCGACGAGCGAGATGGAATCGATGATCCATCATTTTAAACTGGTGATGGAAGGTCCGCGGCCGCCAGCGGGCGAATGCTACGTCGCTGTCGAAAGTCCAAAGGGCGAGAAGGGCTACTACATGGTGAGCGATGGTTCGGCGAAGCCGGTGCGTTGGCGTATTCGTCCACCGTCGTTCGTCAATTTATCGGCTATTCCCAAGATGGTCGAAGGTCACTTGTTATCCGACGTGATCGCGATCAACGCAAGCATCGATATCGTGATGGGAGAGATTGATCGGTGAGTCACGGACCTTCCGCGAGCGGCGGCGCGCTCATTGCCGCAGCACCGCATTCGCGGCACGACGATGCGCCGTACGTGCCAGTCTTCACTGGTGAACGTCGCGTCGAACTCGACGCCATACTAACGCGCTATCCGTCAACGCAGGCGGCACTGCTTCCCGCGCTGTGGATGGTGCAGGACGCGCATGGATGGGTCAGCGAAGCCGCGATGGAAGAAGTAGCACAGGTGTTGTCGATCACGGCGGCGTATGTGAAAGGCGTCGTCTCTTTTTACACGATGTATCACTGGGGCTCATCGACGTGCCCGGACAGCCTACCCGGCGCGATTTGGCGGCGTCGCGGCGCAGCAGGTCATGCGGCTG
>JANYFO010000230.1 GCA_025362635.1 Gemmatimonadaceae bacterium
CACGATCGATCGCGCGAAAAAGTTTAAGCAGCACGCGTACTTCAAGATCCCAACCGCGCAGACCGCACAAGAAAATTGTGTGTCGCACAACGGAGCGCTGGTACCGGTGCCCGGTCGCGATATCATGGTGCAAGGCTGGTATCAGGGCGGTATCGATATCATCGATTTCACCGACGCTGACAAGCCGTTCGAGATCGGATTTTTTGATCGCGGTCCCGTTGATGCACCACCACTGATCGATGCTGGTCCGACTGGAGGTGCACAAGCGCCAGCACGAGGAACGATTGGCGGTTCGTGGGGCGCGTACTATTACAACGGGGCGATCTATTCTTCCGAAATGGCGCGCGGCCTCGACGTCCTCGAACTCGTGCCATCCGCGCATCTCTCCGCCAACGAAATTGCGGCGGCAAAGTTGGTGGTCCTCGATCAATTCAATCCGCAAAGCCAGCCACGCATTACATGGCCGGCGGCGTTCCCAGTAGTCCGTTCATACCTCGATCAACTCGTGCGCAACAACGGCCTCGCCGTAACGCGTACGTCGGCCATTGATGCGGCGCTCAGCGCGGCGGAAAAACAAACTGGCGCGGCGCGCGGCGCTTCGTTGCGTAAACTTTCGGGGCAGGTTGCTGCGGACGCCGCGACGGCGAAGGACAGCGCGCGTGTGCGTACGATGGCGGCTGAGATAAAGCGACTGGCGGCGGTATCGAAGTAGTTTCGTTACCTCGCGAACCCGTGCGTATTCCGTAACGTGTTCGGTGATGGTGAAACGCTAAATGTCTCGGAACACAAGGTGTGTGGTCCGAGACATTTTTCGTTTCGTTCGTGAGCGACGTTTTTTCGCTACGTGCTACTTGCCGGTGTTCGCATACTGAATGCACTGCCCTTGATTTTTATACAGCCCTGATGCGGTCCATCCGCCGTTCTTGCACGCGTTTGTATTGCCGCCCGCAGCGTGGTTGTCTCCCTTGCGGAAGTCGTAGTAGGTGGCCGTTGACCCGATCGCCCCCCCGCGCCGACGCAGCATCGTTTCTGCATAAGCAAACGGCGTTTGACCATTGTCTTTCAAGAACGTGCCACTGTACCACACGCCGTCGAAGTTCATGTCGGTGGTGCCATCAGCGCGCTTGCCGATGTAGATGGTGTGTCGTCCCGCCACTCGACCAGTACCGGTGCAGCCCGCGCAAAACAGGACTTGCTCTTGCGCTGGCCCCGTACTGTACCGCTCGAAGCCAATACCGGTCGTACCCAAAAACAATGAGCCTGCCGACAGACGTGGCCCGGACGAATTGTAGTTGATGAAGAGGTCGAACCCATTTTGGGACACGGCGTCATCTTCGTACGAGAACAACATCCACGGTGTGCCGTTGTCGTTTACGGTAGGATCGCCAGCAAAGGACATGGTATTTTCGCCGGCAGTGATGCGCGTCAGTACCGCATTGCCGTTTCCGTCGATGCTAGCGTCGGCATTTGTGGACACGTTCCAAAGCACTCCTTTCCAAGTGAACGACGCGAGACCCGTGACAAGCCGAGGTCGGCTGACGTTTTCCGGTGCCGCGGGACTTGCGACTTCATTTGCGCAAGCGGCGAACGTTAACAATCCAAAGACCGCTCCGAGACGTGCAAATTGACGATGCATTTTTTCTCCTTGTAATTGGTACTCTTCCTCGTTCAACACAGAACCGAGGAGTCACGCGGGAATGGGAGATTCTAGGACCCCCGCCGCAGTCCGCAAGCAAACTCGTGTATGCATAGCATTTGTGGACCATCGACGCGTATGTCGATGGTCCACGAATTCGAGCGTAACGGCAAGACAATTCTTGAACCGAATTTGGCGCAGCGGTTATTTGCTGTGGAGTTTCGGCGTCAGAAGTACAGCGGCTACACTCAGTAAGAAAGCGCGCAGCCACCGGCGCCAGCGTTCACCCAATTGCGCTGTATGAGATACGATTTACCGTCGGCTAGTGTCATGTTCGCTACACCGCCGTTGGCGGAAAACGTTGTGCCCCATGTCCAGGCGCATTTGTCAGCGTTTTCATAGCCGCGGCTATCGTACCACGCGTTGCCCATCGCGTCCGTTGTCGTCTCTTCGATTTCATGCGCTAGCGTGTTCACTTCAGAATTTGCCGCGACGTCTGCGTTGGGTGATCCGAGTTGCGACGTGCATCCCGACGCGAAATCTTGGTTGTACGGCATTGCCGCGTAATACACGACGCCCTTACTCGTCGTGGCATGCGTGTGATACGCGCAATATTGCGAACCAAATCCGCCGCCAAGATTGATACCGGGACCGGTAAAAATCGCATAAACCGTATTTGGGTCATAAGCGATTTTGCCCAGCGTGAGACCCTGCTGAATAAGATTGGTCATATTCGCATCGGTCGGACTAAGCGACGGAGCGGCAACGTCGGATCCCGTTGTCCAAAAACTTGTGTACGCAACCTGATTTAACACGCGCACATTCGACGCGTTGTAGTACGTGGTATTGATATTAAAATATGGCGAACCACCTAAACTGCGCAAAAATGAGCCGATTAATGTCGGATCGGCGTTTCCAAGCCCGGAGCCAGTTGCTTGGCTCGCGTAAATCGTGCCGGTGCCCCAATAAATTGCGACGATTTTTGTTGCGGTGCCCGCGATGACCGTTCCGCCGTGATAAGAAATGCCGGAGTTGGTTGGGCGTGCATTACTCGTTTTCGCGTAAAAATCTCTGGTGTGGAATTCATGCCGCGTATTTAATTCTGGCGAATTTCCGTTAGCACCATTCGTCCCGTTCTCACCGGCGCTTGCTGCGCTGGCGCGCGGCAGGTTTGCCGGACCGGTAACGCTTTTTGTATCGACGCATGATGACACCATCATCACCGTGATCGATGTCACGCAGATGTTGCGAAGGGCGCGAGCGCGCTGCAGCATAAATTCTCCGTGGGTATACCGCGTGGCGGCAACACTTTGGCGTGGCCGCGGCGCAACGTGCTTTACGTGGCGCCGTTTGGCGGAAGTTGTCAGATAACGGTATGACCTCGACCACGGGACAGCCACACGTTCCCGCAGCCTGACCTATTTTTAACGGATACCTTAGCGCCTCGCGCAGGCAGCGGGCGTTGTATAACGCGCGCCGCGGAACGTACGGACGAGACGGCGCGTGAATTGCAGTTAGCGCAAACCCATTACGCTTACAGCGGCGCTCCGCACAAAGCCCACGCTCCGCACGCGCCGTCAAACCATTGAGAAATGTCTGGCGCAAGCGCC
>JANYFO010000252.1 GCA_025362635.1 Gemmatimonadaceae bacterium
TCGAGCTTTCCATCGCAAGTGTTACAGGAAGTCGATGGTCGAGTGGGTATCAGTTTTTGGAATGATACGCCATCCGAAGCCGCCGTCACGATCCGAGCGGTGCCGACACGTGCGGTGAGTGTTACCACATCAAGCATCGCCAAGCGGCTCGACGACCGCGCGCATCAGAATCGCGAGATCGTTTATTATTTGCAGCAACCGGAAACGCACGCTTTCGACTTGTACCACGATTATACCGAGTCAAAAATTGGCACGAGCACTTACGTCAACATCGTCCGTGCCGGCAGTACTGTGTCCAATCCGCGCGCAATGAATCTTGATACGGGAGAACCCATTCCGCACGAGACGTTGAAGGGTGCGGCGCTCGCAAAAGCGGGCGTGTCCGTTTCCGACCTAACACCACAAACAGAAGCCGTGGTGTTTCGTTTTGCATCAATCGCCGCCGGTACGTCATTGCGATTACGCATGTATGAGACGTACACCGATAGCGTGCGCTACACGGTCATTGGCAATGAACTGGTGTGGGATAGGAGCTTCGGTCGTCCTACCAACGCTGTTGTGCTGCCGGCTGGATGGATGCTTACCAATAGTGCGGCGCCGGTTGTAGTGACTACGTTGCCGGATGGTCGTGTGCGACTGGATTTCATCAATCCGCGAACGGACGAGGTAACAGCATTAGTGACGGCGCGACGTCGGTGAAACCTGTTCGCTAATCTGGTCGCGTAGCGTCGCTGACTACCGTTGCTCTTTGCGCACGTCGTACTTCGCAACACGCTCGTGCGAGACAAAACCCACACGTTGCTTAATGGCGATCCGCTCATCGCTGGTCATGTCGCGCCAGCGCGTGATTTCATCGACAGTCCGACCGCAGCCACGGCATTGTTGGTCCGCGTCAAGCACGCACACCTTGATACACGGCGATTCGGTCGTGGTCGACGCTGCTGAGTTTGTATGATCTGTCTTTGGAATCATCGTGCATGGAGTGTAAACGTCCGCCATGCGTAAGGCGACGACCTCATGCAGGCATGGAACTATCGGGAAAGAATTGTGTTTTGGAACGCACATTCACCAGTGATCCTACCTCTTGGAGTACACGCTTATGCCGTTTGTTGCCACCACGTCATCGCCCTCGACGGAGTTGTTTTACGTCGACGTGGGCGCGGGACAGCCGGTAGTGCTGATTCACGGATTTCCACTAAGTTATGCTTCGTGGGAAAACCAGATTAATGCGCTTGTCGGCGCGGGTTACCGCGCCATTGCTTACGACCGCCGCGGCTTCGGTGCGTCGGGGAAACCAGTGGGCGGATACGACTACGACACGTTTGCGTCCGACCTCAACGATCTTATTACGTCGCTCGATTTGCACGACGCCGTGATTGCTGGGTTCTCAATGGGCGGCGGTGAAGTGGCGCGCTACATCGGACGATACGGCAGCGGCCGTCTGTCCAAAATTATGCTTCTGGGTTCCATCACGCCGTTCCTGCTCAAAACCGCTGACAATCCCGACGGTGCACCAAAGGACCTATTTGATGGCATGACCGACAGCGTCACAAAGGATCGCATCAGCTTCCTCGACACGTTTTTCACCAATTTTTACAATTGGGATCAGCCACACGACGGTATCAGCGACGACCTCATTCCGTACAGCAAGTTCCTCGCGTGGCCGGCGTCTGCGATCGCCACACAGCAGTGCATTGAGGCGTTTGGCACCACTGATTTTCGCGCGGATATCGCGAAAATTGATATTCCAACGCTCATCGTGCACGGCGATGCCGATCGAATCGTGCCATTCCCGATTTCCGGCAAGAAGTCGGCGGCGATGATCAAGGGCAGTCGATTGGAAGTGCTCAAGGGTGCGCCACACGGATTTGCTGCGACGCACCCCGCGCAATTAAACGCGCTGATGTTGGATTTTTTGAAATAATAGTGTCGTCAGCTCGGCATTAAAATCCGACGCCGAGCTGCACGGAAAGCACCGTGTTTTTTGGAGACGTACCGCCCGTGTCAGTAGAGATTTTGGACAGTCCTTTCACGTATCGCATGGTCAGCGCGTAAGAGTGTCCCATCGCGCTGACAGAAAGGCCCGCTCCTCCCACCGCACTCACGTCGTATTTTTCGATCGGGTCCTTCGACGTTGACGTTGTGTTTTCGGTGCAGGCCTTGCTGGAGTTGGGATTACTCATATTCGAGCTCACGTCGAATTTGCACGTAATGCGAAACGCACCGCTGGCACCAGCAAACAAGATCGGATGGATCGACGATGCCTTTGAGCCGATGTCCATTTTCAGCAGGACGGGCACTTCAACATAGTCCAACTTTAACCCGACGGTGGCTGACGTGGTTTGCGCATTCAGGTTCGTTAGCTCGTAGTTCGCGCCCTTTTGCGAATAGTGCGCTTCCGGTTGCAACGAGAAGGCACCGGGAAGTGGAATGTTGACGTACACGCCAGCATTCAAACCCACGCGTCGTTTCGTATTATATGCGGCGCCAACAACGGCTTTCACGCCTTGAAACGTCTCGGAAATGGACGACAAATTCGATCCGATAAGGATACCGTATCGAGATTGCGGCGCGGCACCTCGACTCAATTGCGCGGAGAGGATGGACGGCGCAGTGGCAAGAGCAAGCGCGGTGGCTGATATCCAGAATCGCGTACGCATGCGGACCTCGGAGTAAGTGGAAAACGTAAGGAAAATTCCGACAATGGTGTGCTATAGATCCTTGATGTGGCACTTAAAGACGCGAAACGCAATGTCTAAGCCCAACTATAAAAGTCTGGGGACGGCCGCGTCGATTGTTCGAATACGTCAGCGCGCGGCGTCAGGACGGAGCGTATCAGCTCTCGTTTGCTAATCCACGAGGCGGCATTCCTCTCAGTGCAACGGGAACGCGGGCCAGTTTTGGCGTTGGTATTTTGGCGGCGGTGCCGCGGGAGTCGCAATCGTTAACGCGCGCAGATTTTGCATATCGCGAGGCCCTGCTACGGCGTTGGCAGCGCAAACGCGACGTAGGTGCCGCCGCTGGGAGCGCCGTTTTTTCCGCCGCCGCAGGCGATGACGAGGTACTGCGTACCGTTCACCATGTAGGTGGACGGTGTGGCGTTACCAGCAGCCGGCAACGTCGCTTCCCACAATTGTTTGCCCGTGCTCTTGTCATACGCGCGAATTTTGTTGTCATACGTAGTCGCCGCGATGATCAACAAACCGTTTTCGGTGACGATGGCGCCGCCATAATTGTCCGTGCCCGTGTTTTTGATGCCTTTGGCCGCAAGTTTCGGATACGCACCAAACGGAATGGACCATCGAATTTTCCCGGCGTTCAAATCAATCGCGTTGAGCGTACCCCATGGTGGTTTGATGCCCGGGTAGCCTTCGTGATCGGTGAAAATATCGAAGTACGCGGTGCGATATTTCAGTGCGTATGGACTGGTGCCAACTTTTGCTTTTGAAGCGTCTTTGCCCGTGAGCAAATAGCTAACGACATCATTGATGGCGCCGCCTTCCATCGCCGCTCCAAATGCCGGCATACGACCCGTGCCTTCGCGAATAATTTGCGCGATCTGTTCGCGCGAACGACGGGCCACAATGTTTTCGAGCGACGGTCCGGCGGCGGAGCCTTTGCGCTGTTCGCCATGACAGCCGGCACAATTAGCCGCGTAAAGTGATTTGTCACTGCGTGGCACGAGCTTTAATAACCACGCCATTTCGTTGGAGTTGACGTACAACAATCCAGTCGTTGGATCGAACGCCGGTCCGCCCCATTCACCGCCGCCGTCAACTCCCGGAAAGATGATCGTGCCTTTGGTGTTAGGCGGTGAAAACGGATTTGGTGTTTTGTATTCATTGAACGTCTTTAAAGCGGCTGCGTGTGCGGCCGGTGTACGATTGGTAAGTTCGTTGAGCGTGAGACGTTGCCGAGCGAACGGCGGTGGCAAGATCGGAAATGGTTGGGTTTTGGAGGTGTGTTCACCTTCGAGCACACCGGCCGGCATCGCGCGCTGTTCGACCGGAAACATCGGTGTGCCCTTCTCGCGATCAAACAGCCAGACGTGTCCCGTCTTCGTGATTTGTGCAACGGCGTCGACCGGTTTGCCATCACGCGTCACCGTCACCAATGCTGGCGCGGCCGGAAAATCGCGATCCCACAGGTCGTGATGCAGTCCCTGAAAATGCCAGATGCGTTGCCCCGTGCGCGCGTCGAGTGCGAGCACCGTATTGGCAAACAAGTTGTCGCCGGTGCGATTGGCGCCATAGAAGTCGAACGACGCCGAGCCGGTGGCCGCAAAGAGCATCGCGCGTTTTGTATCAATCGTGACACCCGCCCACGCGTTCGCACCGCCGGTAATTTTCCAAGCATCTGCCGGCCACGTTTCGTAACCAAACTCGCCCGGATGCGGAATGGTGTGAAAGCTCCATCGCAGCGCACCAGTTTTCACATCGTACGCGCGAATGTCGCCTGGTGCGCTCGGCAACGCCTCGGGAACGGTGCTGCCAATGATGTACAGGTCTTCAAAGATCACGCCTGGTGTGCTCGCGCTGACCGACAATCCCTCAACCGGTCGAC
>JANYFO010000269.1 GCA_025362635.1 Gemmatimonadaceae bacterium
GTTCATACGTGCCTCGCTGCCCAGTCCAAGCACGTCCTGCAGGGGAATGAGTGCTGTATTTGCGACGGACGCGAGCGCGGCACGTATGAGGGTCCAATGCATCTCGTGGCCATCGGCATTCAAGTAGCGCAGCGCGTACGCCTTCTCAAGCGCAACGTCCGCAACAGGTCGCGTCGAATCCGTTGCTCCTGACGAGGTCCACCAACCAACGGTCGTGTCGTTGTCGTGCGTACCCGTGTACACAACGTTGTCGCGTGAGAGCCGATGCGGCGTGAAGTCTGTCGCCTTGCCGTCGCCACCAAACGCGAATTGTAAAATGCTCATGCCGGGAAAGCCCAACGATTCGCGCAGCACTTCGACCGCCGGCGTGATCATACCGAGATTTTCCGCGACAATCGGCAGTGGGCCGAGTGCGGTGGTCACGGCCTCAAACAGCGCGGCTCCTGGTCCCGCAACCCAGCGACCATGCGCGGCAGTCGTCGCGTCGCCTGGGACCTCCCAATAGGCCTCGAAGCCACGAAAGTGGTCGAGGCGTACCATGTCAAACAGTCGAAATGACGCTCGCATGCGCTTGATCCACCACGCGTAATTGTCGGCAGCGTGCGTTGACCACGAGTACAGCGGATTGCCCCACAACTGCCCAGTCGCGCTGAAATAGTCGGGCGGCACACCCGCTTGCACGCGCGGGTGTCCGTGCGCATCGAGATCGAAGAGTGCGCGGTTCGCCCACACGTCAGCCGAATCATGCGCGACGTAAATGGGCAAGTCTCCCATCAGGCGAATGCCACGGAGGGTGGCCGCTTTTTTCAAGGCAAAAAATTGCGCGAAGAAAAAATATTGTTCGCGTTGCACGCGCTCAATTGACGTGGCGAGCGCGCGACGCCAGCGATCAAGCGCCGCGGGATGACGGGCAGCCACGTCTGGTTCCCATTCGGTCCACGGCGTGCCATTGTGCGCTTGTTTAAGCGCCATAAACAACGCGAAGTCGGGGAGCCATGTTGCGTTTGCCGCCACGAACGCGCGATAGCGTTCGTCGGGCACTAAGCGCGCGGTCGCCGCGTCAAGCAATGCGCGCTTGTGCGGAATGACTCGGCCAAAGTCGACGACGTGCGGAGAAAAGTCCTCAACCGGCCCGACCTGCGTTTGCGCGGCGACGTCGATGAGCAATGGGTTGCCCGCAAACGCCGAAAAACATTGATAAGGCGAATCGCCATATCCCGTTGGTCCCAACGGAAGCATCTGCCACACGCGCAAGCCTGAAGTCGTCATCACGTCGAGAAAGCGCAAAGCGGCTGCGCCAATATCTCCGACGCCGTGTGGGCTCGGGAGGGACGTTGGATGTAGGAGTATGCCAGCGGCGCGAGGAAGCTTCATGCGTTCAACGCTATGGGACGTCTGCGGCGCATTCAACTGCCCGTTGCATTCCGCTTGAAACAGCGCGATCCTCCGCGGATACCCTTACAGGAGTTATTTCATGCGTCATTCATCGATCGTCGGCATTTCAGCGCTACTTACGTTGTCGTCATCCGCCGCACTCGCGCTTGTGTTGCATGAAGATTGGAGCGGCATGGTGATGGGTAAGGACGGTTCCGCAATACACGGTAGCGCGACCATGAAAGCAGGCAAAGAGGCGAACACCACCGAAGTCATCGTCAAATTGTCTGGCGACGCAGCCGCCGGTACGCGGCCGTGGCATGTGCATACGGGAAGCTGTGCAAAAGCGGGTGGCGTGTTCGGCGGTGGCAAGTCATACACAGCCCTCGCGATTGATGCGAAGGGCGCGGGCGAAAGCAAGGCGACGCTTCCTGTCGCGTTACCGGACACCGGCATGTACTACGTCAACATCCATGAGTCGGCGACGATGATGGCGACGATTGTCGCATGCGGCGATTTGAAGAAAGCGAAATGAAGCCATGGCACGTGGCCAGCCTCGTGGCGTGGCTGGCCACCATGCCAGTTGGCGCCCAACCAGGCGCATCGTCCGATCCGAACCTGCAGCGCATCTGGCGACTTGGCATGGATAGCTCCCATGTCCAGCAACTGTCACAAACATTGTTCGATTCGATTGGACCGCGGTTAACCGGCAGCCCCGGTTTGACGTCGGCGAGCGACTGGGTGATGCGCGAGTACAAGGCCTGGGGCATTGAAGCAAAGCGTGAGCAGTATGGCACGTGGCGCGGTTGGCGTCGGGGTGTTTCGCATATTGATCTCATGGCGCCACGTGTGCGTTCGCTGGAAGGCACGATGCTCGCGTGGAGTCCGGGAACAAAAGGCGTCCCCGTTCGTGCCGAAGCGATCATTTTGCCGATGTTTAAAGACAGCACCGAGTTCGTGAGGTGGCTGCCGCAGGCGAAGGGCAAGATTGTGTTGCTGTCGCCCGCATATCCCACGTGTCGCCCGTCGGAAGACTGGATCAAGTTTGCGACACCGGAATCAAAGGCGCGTATGGACACGGCGGTTGCGCAGACGCTGAAGGATTGGACCATCATGACCGGTGCGGATTTGCGTCCTGACAGCGCCAAGCTGTATCGCGGTACCGGTTACGCCCTCGCATTGGGCACCGGTACACTCGGCATGCGATTGGAGAAGGCGGGCGTTGTTGGCATGATCTCGTCGCGCAACAAGTTGAGTGGCTTTGCGAACCCGTTTGCCGCGCAAGGCGGCGGACAGTTTCCGACAGGTGGCGGACGTGGCGCGGGTGGTGGCGGCGGTCCTGGTGGTCGTGCGGGCGGCGGCGCAAGTGAGCGCGGCGGCGGTCCTGCCACCAGTCTCGCGGCGGCGGCGCAAGCACGTGGTGGATTTGTCGCACCGGGTGGTGCGGGCGGATGGGGCGTGATGGAAGTGTTCGAGACGTATAACAAAATCGCACCAGCCGTTACCCTCACGTGCGAAGATTACGGTTTGGTGTATCGCTTGGCTGAAAACAAACAAAAGCCACTAGTCCGCCTCGATCTTGATGCGTCGTTGCTCGGTGAGCAGCCAGCATTCAACACGATCGGTATGATCAAAGGCATCGAGAAGCCCAACGAATACGTGATGCTCTCCGCGCATTTCGATTCGTGGGACGCGTCCTCAGGTGCAACGGACAACGGCACTGGTACGATGATGGCGATGGAAGCAATGCGTATTCTCAAGCAAGTGTATCCGCATCCCAAACGCACCATCATGGTTGGACATTGGGCCAGTGAGGAACAGGGACTCAATGGATCGACGGCGTTCACGGAAGATCATCCTGAGGTGATGAAGGGCTTGCAAGCCTTGTTCAATCAAGACAACGGTACCGGGCGTGTGCAGTCGCTCACGTCATCGGGCCTCACGGACATCGGGCATCATCTTAAGTCGTGGTATAATCAGTTGCCGGCGTTTTACACCGATAGCATGAGCTCCAATGTTGTGTCGTGGAGTTTCAACGACATACCAACCGGTAACCCGGGCGGTACCGACGGTGCTGTGTTCGCATGCTTTGGCACGCCATCGTTTGGCATGGGTGCGGTGGGTTGGAATTACAGCACCTACACATGGCACACCAATCGCGACTCGTACGACAAAGTCGTGTTTGATGACCTCAAGCACAACGCCACATTGGCGGCGATGATGGTCTATCTCGCAAGCGAAGATCCAGATTTTATTAAGCGTGATCGATCGCCCGGCACATGGCCGGCCACGTGGCCTGCGAACTGCGGCAAAGTGCCGCGTGTCACGCGTCCTCGACTCTAGGTGATACGTACGTGATATCGATGGACTTGCGAAACCGAGTTGCGACGCGACTCGGTTTCGACAGTGCGCAGCCTCGCGATCTTGCGGGGCTGCGTGCGTTGTATGCGGCGTGGTGTGGGAGCGTCCCATTCGACAACGTGCGCAAACTGATTGCGTTGCGGACCGGTGCAACAGGTCCGTTGCCCGGCAGTGATGCAACAGACTTTCTCGAAAACTTTTTGTTGCACGGCACCGGCGGTACGTGTTGGTCGAGCAGTAATGCGCTGTTCGAAATGGTGCACGGCTTTGGGTTCAACGCGCGTCGTGTCGCGGGTTCGATGCGCGACGTGGGCGTGCCGGGTCATGGCTCAATTAAAGTGCTGATTGACGCCGTTGATTGGTTGGTGGATTCTTCGATGCTCACGATGTATCCGATCCCCATCCGCGACACACTGCACGTTGATCGACATCCGATCTTTGGCGTTGAGGTAGAGCCGGGGGTAGGCGACCACGCGGGCACACACGTGGTGTGGTTTGATTCACCACCGCACGAGGACTACTTCCCGTGTCGCTTGCTGTTCGATCCGGTCGATTACGATTTTTACTTAGAGCGGTACGAGATTTCGCGCACGAAGGGGCCGTTCAATCATCATCTGTCGGTCCGCTATAATCGCGGTGATGCGCGCAGCGTCCTTCAGGGACATACGCGACATCGGCAAACCGTGCATGGCGTGCAGTCCCTTGCGCTCACACGCGATGAGTTGTGCAACGAACTGCGTGAAGTCGTTGGACTGTCGAGTGACATCGTCGCGCAGTGGGTGGCGTGTGGCGCGCTTGACGCGGCGTATGAGCCGTACGCGGGCCCGACACCAGCACCGTTGGGGACACCGCCATCGCGCCGGTAGGTTCGCCTGACCGCACGCTTCGTGCGCCCACCGAGCGTGTCATACAATTGATCTGCATCGACCTGGACGGCACGTTGGTTGGGTCGGGTGGTGCGGTGCATCCAGATAATTGGATCGCTGCACACGAGGCACGCGACGCCGGCATTCAGCTTGCCATTTGCTCCGGCCGACCAAACTTCGGGCTCGCGCGCGACTACGCGACGCAGATGAGTGCGAGCGGATGGCACAGTTTTCAGAATGGCGCAAGCGTCGTGCAACTTGCCGACAATACGTCGCGCTCAACGTATTTGCCGGTGCATCTCGTCGACATGTTAAAAGCGCGTGCGCACGCGACCGGATTCACATTGGAGCTCTACTCTGACGATGCATTTGCTGTCGAGAGCAACTCTGATCGTGTGCGTCAGCACGCGGCGCTACTCGGCGTGCCGTTTCTGCCACGTCCGTTTGACACGCTGCACGGTGACGTTGTGCGCGCGCAATGGCTGTTGTCGCATGCGGAGGCAGCGCTGATCCTTGCGGAGCCACACGATGGGCTTGAGGTATCACCTTCTACGTCACCGGTGATGCCTGATACCACGTTTGTTGGAATGACGCGCGCGGGCGTCACGAAGGCGACCGCAGTGCGTGCGATAGCCGCCGAGTATGGCATTGCGATGACGAACGTGATGTTCGTGGGTGACGGCGGCAATGATGTGTCGGCAATGCGCGTAGTGGGCTGGCCCGTGGCGATGGCCAATGCGGAGGCAGGCGCGTTGGCCATTGCGCGAAATGTGGTCGCTGATGTGGACAGCGGGGGCGTGGCAGAGGCGCTTCGCATGGGCATGCGACGATAGCGTGCGAGGTTTCGACGTTCGCGCGCGCGCCGCGCACAGAAAACGCCCCATCTCGATGGGGCGATTTCTGTGCGCATGTACGACTTGGTCCATATGCAATAGCTGGGGCGGGACTCGAACCCGCGACCCCGGCATTATGAGTGCCGTGCTCTAACCAGCTGAGCTACCCAGCCGTACTCCAACTTCCGACAAACTGATGCTGCCACGCAAACGGCCGACCCTGGTGAGGACCGGCCGATGCGTACTTTAACGCTTCCCAACTGATGGCGGGGGCGGGATTTGAACCCGCGACCTTCGGGTTATGAGCCCGACGAGCTACCAGGCTGCTCCACCCCGCGGCAGTTCGAGGAACCTAGCCGCCAGCCCCACGGAGTCAACCCCGAGGCGACGCCTTTCCGGTCGAATCCACACGAGTCGTCGTGTCCCGTGCCACGCGCGTGGCGCGCGCAAAGTACAGCAGCTCTTTGTCGCCGCGCACCATGCCGTATTGCTCACGCGCGATGCGCTCCAAGCGCATCGTATCCTTGGTCACCGTCGTGTACTCGACCTTGAGCGAATCAACATCCACACGCAACTGCGCCACGTCGGCGGTGAGCGTCTGTTTCCGCGTGCGCTGGACCAAAACATCGCGCGTGCCGTATTCACCACCCTCAATCGCGAAGGCTAAGACCAATAGCGTTCCCACCGTCCACGCACTGCGGCGCAGGAGTCGGCGAAACGGAGTCTCGGTCCGACGCGACGCCTTGCTCATAGGCCGAACAGCGACCCGCCGGGATATTCGGCGTGCATTTCCAGCTGCTCCTCGATGCGCAACAGTTGATTGTATTTCGCGACACGATCAGAACGCGACGGCGCTCCAGTCTTGATCTGCCCCGCCTGCGTCGCAACCGCAAGATCCGCAATAAACGTATCTTCCGTTTCGCCCGACCGGTGCGAGATGATGCAGTTGTAGCCGGCCGCGCGCGCAAGCTCCATCGTCTCCAACGTTTCCGTCAGCGTGCCGATCTGATTGACCTTCACGAGAATTGCGTTCGCGACTTCCTCCTCAATGCCTTTGCCCAGAATCG
>JANYFO010000285.1 GCA_025362635.1 Gemmatimonadaceae bacterium
CCAAACCGTTTGTACCTCGAATTGCGCGCACCGCGCGATCCCACGACGCGGGATCACCGATGCGAATCGCCGTGGCCACCGTTTCTGCGGCAACTGTGTAACGCGTAGCGAAATCTTCGCGAAAACTTTTGGCGAACGGTGCAGCACCAGCGGCCTGCACGGCGACGAGTCTCGGCAACCGATCTATCAGACCCAGCGCGTGCGCCTCACGCAACGCTTTGCCAAACGCGGCAGTGTTACCCAAGTTGCCGGCGGGTAGAACGATGAAGTCCGGTGCGTTCCAATCCAGCTGTTGCAGTAATTCCAGCACGATGGTTTTTTGACCTTCGACGCGCCACGGATTGATGGAGTTGAGCAAATAAATACCAAGCTCGCGCGCCGATTCCTGCACAAGTCGCAAACACGCATCAAAGTCGCCGCGCACCATCAACGTGCGCGCACCATACGCCAACGTTTGTGCCAGCTTTCCCATGGCGACCTTGCCCTCGGGCACGAACACGAGCCCAGGAATTCCCGCCTGCGCGGCATACGATGCGAGCGATGCCGACGTGTTACCGGTTGACGCGCACGCAACCGCAGTCGCACCGACGCGCACGGCTTGCGTGACGCCGACGGTCATCCCCCGATCTTTGAACGACCCCGTGGGATTATGTCCTTCGTGCTTAATAAGCAATCCGTTCACGCCACACCAACGCGACAACGCCGGACGGGAAAGCAGCGGCGTGTTCCCCTCTGGATGACTCGTAATTGCCGACCCAGCACTCGGCATTACAATTGACGCGAACCGCCACACGCCCGAAGCATGCCCGAGTGGACGCGCGCAGCAGTGTTGCGCAAATGCCTGCTTCATGGACAGCGCATCGAGGACGTTGCCGACTGCATCAACTGGCCGTCCATGCAAAATTTCTAAGAGGCCACCGCAGGCGGAGCACGCGGGCGCCGCATCAAGCTCATCGCGCGTCGTACCGCACTGTGCACAACGCTGCACACTGGGCGTTCCCGGCGCGAGAAATACTTCTGCTGCACTAATCATGCACACCGTTCGCCATGCGCCATCGGGCGCCTTGAAAGTCGAGGGTGGCAACGCGCGCACTACACGCGTGCCCGGCCGCGGCGTATGCCCAACGCATCGCCTCAGCGACCGCAGTTGCTTCCGATTCTGTTGCGCAGACACCAAACGTTGTTGGCCCACTTCCCGACAACGACGCCCCCAGCGCGCCCGCTTCAAGCGCTGCGTACTTGGCGGCCATGAACCCCGGAACGAGTGACGCGCGAGCCGGTTCAGCGACGTGATCCACCAACGCGCGGCCAACTAACGCGAGATCGCCGAGCACCAATCCGGTGATTAACGACGCAACGCTCGCCATCTGTGCGATCAGGATGTCGCGAGAAACCATCGTGGGCAGCGCAGCACGCGCATCGGCAGTGCGGACACGAATGTCAGGATGCGCGAGCGCAAACCAGAGCGGTGTGTTGACCGGCACATTGGCGACGTCCGGCGGATCGATCCCGCGAATACAAATTACGCCACCCATCAGCGATGCCGCGAGATTGTCCAGATGACGACCCGCCACTTTGGTTTCCGCAATGAGACTCGCTGCTAACAGCCCAGAGGTATCAAGGCCATCGCCGCCAGCACTCACGATGAGTTGATTCACGGCCACCGCCGCCGCCACTGCGGACGCACCGCTGCCCCCTTGCCCGGCCGCCAAGGGTAAGCCTTTGCGGACCGACAACATGACGCCGCGCGTGAGATGTGGCGCTCGCTGCATCACGGCGTATGCGGCAATGGCACAAGCGTTTCGAGCAGCGTCAGTCGGTAACTCTGGATGACCCGCATCGACGACGGTCACACCGCCATCATCGCTCCACCACGCATGGACTTCATCGCCCGCACCCGTGATGGCGCAGCCGAGCACATCAAGCCCAGGTCCCATATTGCCAATACTGCCCGGCGCGAACGCAATTACTCCACCGGGCTCGCGAGATGTCGCGCTCACTTTGGCGCGAGTTGCAGAATATCGTTCATCACACCAGCGGCCGTCACAACGGGACCAGCGCCAGGTCCCGTTATCACAAGCGGATGTTCACGATATCGCCGCGTTGTGAACACGATCTGGTTGTCAGTGCCACGCAAACCAGCCAGCGGATGCGACGTCGGAACGGCGTGCAATTTAACGTCGACGCGATGTGCCGTGGCAAGCAACACACAGCGCAACACGCGACCCCTGCGGGTCGCAGCAGCTTGCTGCTGCGCCCACGAAGCATCCTGTCGCTCGAGGCGCGCAAGAAATGTTTTGAGCGGCATCTTTTGCATCGTTATTGGTACGAGTGATTCGACTTTGACATCAGCAAGGTTTCCTCGAAACCCAAGTAATCGCGTCAGAATAAGCGCCTTCCGCGCCACATCCGTACCCGACAGGTCATCGCGCGGATCCGGTTCGGTGAAGCCCAAACTGATGGCTCTGCGCAACGCCTCGCTGAACGGACGCCCACGTCCAAGTTCCGTCAGCACAAAACCCAGAGTTCCCGACGTGCATCCTTCTCGAACACAATGCGACGACCCTTCGACGCGGCGCCGCGATGATGTCGATGGCACGACGTACCGCGGCAGCGTCCGCAAGCGACGCACCGCCAAACGTAAAAACTTCAATAGAAATTTTGCGAGGCGACATCGATGACCAAAGTGGGGGCGCAGCCGTCTATGTATTGACCGCCTGCCGCAGGTTAGCTGCGGTCGGATGACCTGTCCACACCCGCGCACCCGTACGTACCCGTACGTACCTTATCTCAGTCATACAGGCGTATCGCCACGATGGCGAATGGCCCTCTCAGTCGTCGAATCTCCATGACCGCACCCGTCACCACACCCGTCACCGCATCGCTCACTCCGTCGTCTTCGCCGACGTTGACCTCGTTTACAACGATCCCCGACCGGCTCGCCGGATTGTCAGAGGTTGCGCACAACCTCGCGTGGAGTTGGAATCGCGATGCGCGCGCCCTTTTTCGCGAGATCGACGAAACAGAGTGGGCACTGTTGCGTCACAATCCCATTGTGCTCTTGCAGCAAGCGTCACCCGCGCGACTCGCAACACTGGCGTCCGATCCGTCCTATTGCGCGCGCTACGATCGCGTCATGCAGTGGCTCGCCACGGAACGCTCTGATGAGCACACGTGGTATGCGCGCACGTTCCCAGAGTTGCGCGGACAACCGGTGGCGTATTTTTGTGCGGAATTTGGCATCCATAACTCCGTACCGATTTACTCCGGTGGGTTGGGCGTGCTTGCTGGCGATCATCTGAAAACGGCGTCCGATTTGGGCGTGCCGCTGGTCGCGGTCGGCCTGATGTATCGCAATGGTTACTTTGATCAACGCATTCGACCCGATGGTTGGCAGGAAGATTCCGACGATCGTTTTTCACTCGATTCCGTACCTATCGTTGCCGTGCCAGGCGTTGATGGTGCAAAGCACCTCGTCGTCGTCAAAACGTTCGGGCGCGACATTCGCATCCGCGTGTGGACCTTGCAGGTTGGGCGCGTGCCGGTGTATCTGCTCGACGCCGATCTCGAGGAAAATCATCCGGATGATCGTCCATTGCTGTCGAAACTCTACTCCGGCGGCCCGGCCACACGGTTACGTCAAGAGTGGCTGCTGGGCGTCGGCGGCGTCCGTGTACTTCGAGCGTTAGGCATTGCACCAGCAGCGTGGCACGCGAATGAAGGGCACGCGGCGTTCATGATGGTCGAACGTGTGCGCGAGTTGTGCGTGAGCGGTGTGGCGTATGACGACGCCGTGCGACAAGTACGCAATCGCAGCGTCTTCACGACACACACACCGGTGCCGGCAGGGCACGATCAATTTGCCGTGACGGAAGTTGCCCAATGTGCCGGGGACATGTGGACGGACATGGGCATTAGTGCGGAAGCGTTTGTGCGCATTGGCTATCATCCCGAAGCGGGTCCCAACAGCTTCCATATGACCGCGGCATCCATCCGCATGTCGCGTCGCGTCAATGCGGTTTCGCGTCGACACGGCATCGTCACGCGTGAAGCAAGTCGTGCACTGTGGCCCGGGCACACGGCCGACGAAGTGCCGATTGGCCATGTCACCAACGGTGTGCATCTCGCCACGTGGATGGCCAGTCCGATTATGAAGCTGCTCGACAAGCACCTCGGCCCGTGGTGGGGACATGGACAGGATCCGTCCATTTGGGATCAAGTGTTGTCGATGGATGACGAAGCCTTGTGGTATACCCACATGCGGCTGAAGCATTCGTTGATGCGTGTGGTGCGCGAGGAAGCGCGGCGTGCGTTCGCACAACGCACGCTGGAGACAGCGCAACTCGTCGGCGCTGGAACGCTGCTCGATCCAACGGTGCTCACCATCGGTTTCGCACGACGTTTCGCCACGTATAAGCGCGCCGATCTCATTTTTCGCGATGTCGAACGATTGCGCGCCCTCGTGACAAACAGCGCGCGCCCCGTGCAAATCGTGTTCGCCGGCAAGGCGCATCCAGCCGACAACCCGGGGAAGCAAGTTTTACAAAATGTGTATCAGTTCACTCGAGATCCGCGGTTTGAAGGGCGGATTGCGTTTGTCGAAGACTACGGGATGCATCTCGCGCACATGCTCGTGCAGGGCGTGGATCTTTGGATGAATATGCCGCGCGTCCCGATGGAAGCATCGGGCACCAGTGGCATGAAAGCGGCATTGAACGGCGTACCGCAGTTCTCCACCATTGATGGTTGGTGGGAAGAAGGCTACGAGGGCAACAACGGGTGGGCGATCACGCCGGAAGAAGATAGTGACGACGGGACGTCCACCGCAGATCGCCTCTACACACTGCTCGAAACCGAAGTTGTACCGCGCTACTACGAACGCGATGTGAACGGCCTTCCCTACTTGTGGTTGACGACCATGAAAAACGCGCTGCGCGTTGCCGGCCAGCACTTCACGGCACGTCGCATGGTGGAACAATATGCACGCGGCTATTACGCGCCCTCCATCCTTGGCGACGTATTACCCGACGATCCACCAACGGCCTGATTCTCGTTCACCTCTTGACCTGCGCGCCATGACAGCGATTGGCCAACCCACACCGCGTTTCGGTTCACCGGTCGTTGCATCGTCCAAGGATGCAGCGCCAACCATTGTGCATCTCTCGGCCGAATACAGTCCGTTTGCGCGCACGGGCGGCCTCGCCGAAGCGGTGATGGGGCTAGCCAATTTTCAAGTGAAGGCTGGTGCGACGGTCGTCGTCTTTGTGCCCCTGTATCGAACCGTGCGCGACTTTGCGCCCGATCTCGCACCACTCGGTCGACCAATTCGGATCGAACTTGGTTTTCGCGGATCTGAGGTGCGCTTCTTTCGCGAAGTGCAGCCGGCGCCCGGTCCAAAGGTGGTGTTTGTTGACATACCGGAGTACTTCAATCGCATCGGTCTGTATGGTGAAGGTGGTCGGGACTACGCCGACAATGCACGGCGCTTCGCCATGTTTTCGCGGGCCGTACTCGACGCGATTCCGCGCCTGATCGCGGGACCCGTGCTCGTGCACGCACATGATTGGCACACGTCGCTCGCCCTGATGTTTATGCGCAGTTACGGCGATCTCCAACAACGATACGCCACAACGCCAACGGTGCTCTCGGTGCACAACGCTGGCTATCAAGGACATTTCCCGAAGGAGCAGTTAAACGACTGCGGCATTCCTCCGGAGCTGTACACGTTTCGTCATCTTGAATGGTACGACCGTATCAACTTTTTGAAAGGCGGCTTGACCTTCGCGGATATGGTCGTGACCGTAAGTCCGACGCATGCGACGGAATTGCGTACACCGGGAGGGGGATTCGGATTGCACGACCTCTTTCGCTGGCTCGGCGATCGATTTACCGGCATTACGAACGGTATCGATCAAACATTGTGGGATCCGCATGTCGATGAGCAGATCACCGCGCATTACACGCGCGAAGATCCGTCAGAGAAGGCCAAATGCAAGGCGGCACTCCAGCGTTCGTTTGGTTTGCCACAGCGACGCCGCACACCGATGTTTGGTATGACCGGGCGCATGGTCACGCAAAAGGGATTGGATTTGATTCTGAATTCACATCTGGTCTGGAATCTTGACGCGCAATTTGTGTTTTTGGGCCAAGGCGAGAAACGGTATGAAAACGCGTTGCAAGCACTCGCGGCAGCACGACCGCGACATGTCGGTGTCCAACTCGATTTTACGGATCGCCTCGAACATCGCCTCATGGCGGGCGCTGACATGTTTTTGATGCCGTCGCAATATGAACCCTGCGGTCTGACGCAAATGCGCGCGCAACGGTACGGCGCCCTTCCTATTGCACGCCGCGTTGGCGGTATCGCCGACACGGTCGAGGACGATGTGACGGGATTCTTGTTCGACGAGTTCAAGGCAGGCGCGTTGGATTGGGCCATGTCGCGCGCACTGGCGCGTTTCTCAGATCGCGATCAATGGGCGCCGCGCATGGACACCGCAATGGGTCGCGACTTCGGCTGGGAACGCTCCGCCGAGCGGTACAGCGAGGTCTATCGTCGCGCGATGGCCATCGCGCGCGCCCCCCGTTAACACGCAACATGGACAAGCAGCAGGTCGTCGTTCGTGGCCAACAGTCGGTCATTGTCCATGCGCATTGCTATCAGCCGCCACGCGAAGATCCGTGGCGTGAAGTCGTCGACGCCGAGCCGTCGGCTGCTCCAGACCATGATTGGAATGCGCGCATCGATCGCGAATGCTACGCGCGCCTCGCGGCAACCGAGGTGCGCGTGCGCCGACCGTTCGCGTCACCCAGCGATCCAGATGCGAAAACCGGTATACAACGCCTCATCAATTTGTACGCGTGGTGTTCTTTTGACGTCGGGGCAACGCTGTGCGAATGGCTAGAAACCCAAGCGCCTGACACGCTCGCGGCGATGCAGGCCGGCGATGCCGCAAGTGTGCGACGATGGGGGTATGGCAACGCGATTGCCGCACCGTATCATCACGTAATTCTGCCACTCGCCTCACCACGCGACCGCCTCACGGAAGTACGCTGGGGCATTGCAGATTTCCGAAGACGGTTTCGTCGTCAGCCCGACGGAATGTGGCTGCCCGAATGCGCGGTCGATGAGGACACGCTCGACGTGCTCGCGCAAGAAGGCATTCGTTTTACAATTCTGGCACCGTATCAAGTGCACGGCGCGGATGGAAGCGGAATGCCCGTACGATGGCGCGGCGCGAACGGCCGCGAAATCGCGATTCTACCATACGATGGTAATCTTGCGGGCGAAGTTGCATTTGGCGGACTGCTGCAAAGCGCAGAGGCGCTCGCGCATCGACTCGCGCCTGTCGTGCCCGATGACGATATAAACCGTCGACCGCGATGCACGACGCTCGCAACCGATGGCGAAACATTTGGGCATCATCATCGCGGTGGTGAGCGCACCCTCGCATACGCGCTGCTTCGCCTTGCCCGCGAATCCGCGACACGACTCACAAATGTTGGCGCCTTGGTCGCGGCATACCCCGCGTCGCAAGTCGTCACCCTGGTTGCGCCATCGGCGTGGAGTTGTGCACACGGCGTTGAACGTTGGCGCAGCAACTGCGGATGTCGCATCGATGGCAGCAAACCGCCAGCGCAAGAATGGCGCGGCCCGCTTCGCCGTGCGCTCACCGCACTTGCGGACCAATGTCATGCGATTTACGAACGCGAGGCGAGCGCGCTGTTTCAGGCCAACGCAGCGTCGGTGCGCGATGCGTACGGCAGTGTCGTCGCGCTCGACGGCGCACCGCTTGACGCATTCATCCGCGAGCACATCATCACGGATGCCAGCGAATCACAGGTCCTTCGCGCGCGCGAGCTCCTCGAACTTACACGCGCCTCGCTGCGTACGTTTACGTCCTGCGCATGGTTTTTCGACGAGGTGGACCGTATCGAAGTACGACAAGTGTTGCGTTATGCCGCGCGCGCGGTTGAGCTCTCGGGCGAATCGGCGCGCATTGAACCAGACCTCGTGCGTTGGTTGGCAACCGCCGTGGGCAATCGTGCCAACAGCCCGACGGCGGCTGATGTCTTTGTACGCGAGGCCTTACCCCACGAAGACGCCGCGCTGACTACTGCAGCGGGCGCCATCGCCTGCGCAGCGCGCGACGATTTCGTGTCGCGCGTCGCAGTCTTTGACATCACCGTGCAGAGAAATGACGCGCAGTGGGAAGCCACGCTCGTGCACCGCCGCACCGGTCAACTTCGCGCATTCGTTGGCACCACGCGCGGACTCGGCGCCGACGTTATCGTCACGATCGGAGAGCAAGGGGCAGCCGCCATGCTCGACGTGAGCGTGAGCGAATTTCCCGAGTCGATCGCGATGCGCTTGCTCGCGCATACCGTCATGGATACACTGGGGAATGACGCAACAGTAAGCAACCTCGAACGCACACCACCGCTCGCGCCAGCGTAACGCTGTCGTAGCTCTCGCGTCAACGTGCTACGGTGCGCCCACCCACTGCAACCGCAGGCCCGCGTACCATTGGCGCGCATAGGCCGGCGTCCACAGCGCGGGATGCTGATTGAGCAGATTGTTGACGCCCGCCGACAGCTCCGCGCTACGCGTCACGGCAAGACGTAATTGCGTATCAAGCGAAAGAAACGCACCTTGCCGTCCAATCACGCCTGACTGCGTCGAGAATGCGCCGGTAATCGGAGCGCCACTGGGAATACCCACGAGCGAAGCAGCGCCGGTGTATCGCGCTGACACGTCAGACGACAACCCCTGACGCACGGCCCACGATCGCGACAAGCGCAAGCGCGCCGTGTGTGTCGCGCGCCGACTCAGCGGCAGCCCCGTATCGAGATCGCGCGCGCGTAAAAAGTCATACCCAGCGGAGAGTTCTGTGACGCCGAATGTGGCGTGCACATTGGTCTCAACGCCCTGCGTTCGAGCGCGCGCCACGTTCACATTGGTGTAGACCTGAAACCCGGCGGCGTTATTTCCCTGATACCGCCAGTCAATTAAGTCAGACACGTCATTGCGATAGCCTTCAACGTCGAGAGAGAGTGTCGACCGCGGCGCCCACGTGGCGCCGAGTGAGCTGCTCCACGAGGATTCCGGTGTGAGCATCGGATTGCCAACTAACGCGTAACCTGCGGCTGGATTAAAAAACGTGTACCGCAACTCCTTAAATCCTGGCGCGCGAAATCCACGCGCGATATTTCCGCGGAACCGCAATGTCGACGTGCTCTGCAACGCAATTCCCACGGATGGATTCGTTGCGCGGCCCCACAATTGGCTCGCACTGTGTCGCGCACCAATCGTGAGGAGCAGCGGGCCCGTCGACCAGGCATCGCGCGCATACACTTCGTTGACTTCGTCCCGCGCGCTGTCGCCATCAACTTTACGCGGCGCAATAAGTGAACGCACAGAACGCTGCACCCCAATATCCATCGCGTGCGCGCCAATCACGCGAGTAAAGGAGAGCAGATAACGCGACTGGTGTTCCTGCTGCTCCACCGAATCGGCCGATCCGCGAATCGGCAGCAAGCCACGCGATTGTCGGTATTGATACACGAACCGTTGCTCAAACACACGCGCACGTAATCCGCCACCCAACACGGCCGCCTGCGCTTCAAGAAATCCTTGCGCACCTTTGTTGTCGATAAAGCCATTGAATTGCGCATCCAATGGAAAGCGCTGCCGCTCTTGAGAGGCCTGGCCATCGAGGCGCAGCGTGAGCCGCTTATTCACGGCATAGCGCATGTCAGTCCGTACATCATAAATACGATCAAACGTCGATCCAACCGCGTCATAGCCCGTAACACGATCTGATTGGCGCCAGCCGCCATTGAAGCGATAGCCAAAGCGTCCCACAGTCTGACTCGCACCAACGGTGCCTTCACTGCGCCCCAATGCACCAGTGCGCGCGAGCGCATCGAACGTGAGCCTACGTGTTGGTGCCGACTGCACAATGTTGATCACCCCACCAAGCGCATCACTCCCGAACTCGACGCTTGATGGCCCCTTCGTTACTTCAATGCGTTCCGTCGCAATCGTCGACAAACGTCCAATGTCGCGACTTTCGATCAACGAACCGGCCACCGGTTCGCCATCCACCAACACCAACACACGCGCGTCACCCAATCCCCGTACGGAGATTGACGTTTTTGACGGCGCTGAAGGTATTTCTTGCAGCCCCGGCAGCTGACGCAGCAGTTGATTGACGGATACGGCCGCAACCGCCGCAATATCCCGTTTGTCCAGCACGGTCACACTGCGCGTCGACTCGCTTGCACGAATGACCCGTTGACCAACCGTGGTCGTAAAAACCGGTAACACAGTTGGCAACGCATCGAGCTGTATTCGCATGCTGTCGCGCAATACAACGACGCGCTGTTCCCGAAAGCCAACGGCACGGACGATTAACGTATCATCCGGCCAGACGGCAAGCGCGAAGCGGCCAACGTCGTTGCTGCGCGTCCGCAAATGCGAGCGAACGGCGCGGATGTCCGCCGCGAGCACGCTGCCGCTGTCCGCCCGACCAACAACGATGCCATACACTACGACTAAGGGCCGAGCCACAGGAGCCTGTGCTCGGGCCGCCGTGAACGGTAGCACACACAACACTGCCACCAATCCACGCTTGATCATCGAATGCGCGCGTAGCGAATGGTTGGGAAGCCCGC
>JANYFO010000317.1 GCA_025362635.1 Gemmatimonadaceae bacterium
CACAATTTGAACGTCGAAGCAGTCGTCGCGCACCCGCGCGGCTTCGACGCGCCATGGGTCCCCGGTCGCGCTCCAGCGGCGGCCGTACCCGGCGAGGGCGGATGGACATCGGCTTCCTTAGGGGAGCGCCCGATCCATCCGCATTTTTGCTGATACGAACTTGCACCCGCGACCGGTTGCGAATGTTACGAGAGTGCTTCGGCACTCAACCTGGCGTTCTGACTGCGGCGCAGGATCCTCGAAGTAGAACGTTTCCGAGCACCGCACATGCCGCGTTTGACCCCGCTTCAGCAATATCGCAACATCGGCATCATGGCCCACATTGATGCCGGCAAAACCACCACGACTGAGCGCATTCTCTATTACACGGGAAAGTCGCACAAGATTGGTGAAGTGCATGACGGTGCCGCGACGATGGACTGGATGGAGCAGGAGCAAGAGCGCGGCATCACGATCACGTCAGCCGCGACGACCTGCTTTTGGCAGCGCCACGGGCAGAGTGATACCAAGGGCGCTGGTCCGGAGTACCGCATCAATATCATCGACACGCCGGGTCACGTTGACTTTACGGTCGAAGTGGAACGTTCATTGCGCGTGTTGGATGGCGCGGTCACGTTGCTCGATTCGGTGGCCGGTGTTGAGCCGCAAACGGAAACGGTGTGGCGTCAAGCAGATCGCTACGGCGTGCCGCGCATGATTTTCGCGAACAAGATGGATCGCGTCGGTGCCAATTTCGAACGCTGCGTTGCGATGATCCATGATCGACTGTCGAAGAGCGCACAGCCATTGCAGCTTCCGGTGGGATCCGGTGAATTGTTTACCGGTCATCTCGATATTATAGAACGCAAGCAATACATCTTCGACGAAATCACGCTCGGCAAAACGTTTACAGTTACAGACATTCCGTCAGAGTTTCACGCTGCGGTAGAAGTCGCGCGACACAAGCTCATCGACACCGTTGTGGAGTATGATGAAGCGTTGATGGAAAAGTATTTGGCCGGTGAAGAGCTGAGCGTCGATGAAATTCGGAGCGCCATTCGCACGGCAACGTGTGCCGGCAAGTTTATTCCGATTTTGTGTGGTGCGTCGTTTAAGAATAAAGGAGTCCAGGCGTTGCTTGATGCGGTGATTGACTTTTTACCGGCGCCGCTTGACGTGCCGGCTATTAAGGGTCATCTGCCGCAGCAGGACGAGACGTTTGTTGAGTGTCCGGTTACAGACGAAGCCGCTTTTGCGGCGTTGGCGTTCAAGATTGCCACCGACCCATTCGTTGGAAAACTCACGTTTTTCCGTGTGTATTCTGGTGTGTTGGCGTCAGGTAGCTACGTTTACAACAGCACGAAGGACAAGCGTGAGCGCGTCGGTCGTTTGCTGCAGATGCATGCGAACAAGCGTGAGGAGATCGAGGAAGTGCGCGCCGGTGACATTGCGGCTGCGATCGGTTTGAAGGACACGCGTACGGGCGACACGTTGTGCACTGAAGATGCGCCGATCATTCTGGAAGCGATGAAGTTTCCGAACCCCGTCATCGACGTCGCGATCGAGCCGAAGACCAAGGCCGATCAAGATAAGTTGGCCATCGCGCTGCAGAAGTTGGCTGAAGAAGATCCGACGTTCCGTGTGCGGTCTGATGCGGAAACGGGACAAACCATCATTGCCGGTATGGGTGAGCTCCATTTGGAGATCATCGTCGATCGGATGATGCGCGAGTTTAAGGTTGACGCGAACGTGGGTCGTCCGCAGGTCGCCTATCGCGAGACCATTCGCAAGCGCGTCGAAAAAATCGAAGGCAAGTTTATTCGTCAGTCCGGCGGTAAGGGTCAGTATGGCCACGTCGTCATCAACATGGAGCCCAGCGAGCAGGGGCAGGGTTTCGTGTTCGAGGATAAGGTGGTTGGTGGCGTCATTCCGCGAGAGTTTATCGGACCGACGGAAGCAGGTATCAAGGAAGCGCTCGAAACCGGCGTGCTGGCCGGTTATCCGGTGGTGGACATCAAGGTGCAGCTTATTTACGGCTCGTACCATGACGTTGACTCGTCGGAAATGGCGTTCAAAATCGCTGGTTCAATGGCGTTCAAGGAAGCTTGCCGACAGGCCAGCCCTTGTTTGCTTGAGCCGGTGATGAAGGTCGAGGTTGTCAGCCCGGAAGCGTACATGGGCGACGTCCTCGGCGACCTCTCCTCGCGTCGCGGCAAGATCGGCGGCATGACGCAGCGCGGTGAGGCGCAGGTGATCTCGGCCACTGTGCCCCTCGCCGAGATGTTCGGTTACTCGACCAAGCTGCGTAGTATGTCGCAGGGAAGGGCGGTCTACTCGATGGAGTTTTCGCATTACGAGGAAGTGCCGAAGTCGAAGGCCGAAGAGATCATCAGCAAGGTGAAGGCGTAAGCCTCACCCACTCATTCACTACCCAACACACATCGGACCATGGGCAAGGCAAAGTTCGAGCGGAACAAGCCGCACGTGAACGTGGGAACGATCGGCCACGTCGACCACGGCAAGACGACGACGACGGCTGCTCTCACGAAGCTGTCGGCAGACAAAGGATTCGGCACCAAGTACATCGCCTACGACGAGGTGGCTAAGGCCTCCGAGTCGCAGGGCCGTCGCGACTCGTCAAAGATTATGACGATCGCTACGTCACACGTCGAGTACGAGACGAAAAATCGTCACTACGCGCACGTCGATTGTCCGGGCCATGCCGATTACGTGAAGAACATGATCACGGGTGCGGCGCAGATGGACGGCGCTATTCTCGTGGTGTCGGCTGTGGACGGCCCGATG
>JANYFO010000335.1 GCA_025362635.1 Gemmatimonadaceae bacterium
CGCGCACGGACAACAGCCGATGTACAGCGACAACGAACGTTTTGTCATCGTATACAACGGCGAGGTGTTCAATCATCCCGTGCTTCAACCGCAACTTGAGTCGGAAGGTGTGCACTACCGCACACATTCGGATACCGAGACGGTCCTTCACCTGTACGAGCGGTTCGGCGACGCCGCAGTGACGCATTTGCGTGGCATGTTTGCGATCGCAATCTGGGACAAGCAGCGACGTCGGCTTTGGCTAGCGCGCGATCGGTTTGGCGTGAAGCCGCTTTACTACGTACATCGAACCGACGGCTCGCTGTGGTTCGCGAGCGAGATGAAGGCGTTGCTCGCCGCTCACGCTGTTACGCCAGCGCTGAATGTTCTTGCAATACCGGACTTTCTGGCAAATCACGCGCCGTCCGGAAACGATACGCTCTTTTCGGATATTAAACGCGTGCCTCCGGGCCACACGCTCGTGTGGGAGGACGGCAAAATTACGATTGCGCGATATTGGGATCTTTCGTGGAAAGACGCGACACCTGACGAGCCGTTGTCGACGGTGCAAGAACAGCACTACGTTGATGAGTTCACCGAACGGTTTACCGAAGCCGTTCGCGTGAGACTCATGGCAGACGTACCACTCGGCATGTTCCTCTCCGGTGGCATTGATTCCGCCGCGATCACGGCGGTCATGAGCGGACTGGTGAAGGAACCAGTGAAAACGTTTTCCGTCGCGTTTGCAGAACGCGAAGCCAATGAGTTGACGTACGCGCGCATGGTCGCTGACCACTTCGGTACAGATCATCACGAGGTCGTTGTCTCGCCGGAAGATTTTTGGGACGCGCTCCCGTCGCTCGTCTGGCACGAAGACGAACCGATCGCGCACCCATCCAGTATCGCACTCAACTTTGTCTCTCGGCTCGCGGCGCAGCATGTGAAGGTTGTGCTCACCGGAGAGGGCAGCGACGAAACGCTCGTGGGATACAATCGCTATCGTGTCACTGTTTATAACGCGCGATTTGGTGCCCTGTATCAACGTTTCGTACCGTCGTTCGCGCGCGCCGCTATTGCCGGGAGCATCCACGCGCTGCCGGCCGGTTGGCGTTCGCGCCAACGTGCCGAGCGCACGTTCCTGACGCGTGGCGCCGATCTTGACGATTTATATTTCGACAACTTTGCGGTATTTGGGCGGAACGCGCAGCACGCGTTGCTATCACCAAGCATGCAAGAGCAATTGCGGGCCGTCGATCCGTATGCGGCGTACCACGAGGCACTCCGTCAGACCGACGCTACAACGATGCTCGACCGTCTCCTGTACGCGGACACGAAGACGTATTTGCACGAACTGTTGATGAAGCAAGACCAGATGAGTATGGCAGCCTCAATCGAAAGTCGGGTGCCGTTTCTCGATCATCCATTGGTGGAGTGGGTGTCGCGATTGCCGCATTCGTTGAAGTTGCGCGGCGTCACAACCAAATGGATTTTGCGCGCTGCAATGAAGGATCGCCTTCCTGCAGCAATCTTAGATCGTCGGAAGATGGGGTTTCCAGTGCCGATTGCGCCGTGGCTGCGCGGCTCGTGGCGACATCTCCTAGACGAATACGTGTTAGGGGAGCGCGCGTGCTCACGCGGGTTACTGAACGCAACCGAAGTACGCCGCCTTGTCGCGGAGCACGATGCCGGCACGCGCAATCATGCTGAGCGGCTGTGGGCACTGATCACACTCGAAGTGTGGCATCGGGTATTTCTTGATGGCGAAGGCGCGCAAATGCCGATGCTTGCGCACCGCAAGCGTGTGGCCTGAACGCGCATGCGCATTCTTTGGTTAAAAACGGAGCTGCTTCACCCAGTGGACAAGGGTGGTCGAATCCGTACGTATCAGATGCTTCGTGAAATTGCGCGCGAGCATCACATTACCTATCTCACGCTCGACGATGGTGAGGCTGCGCCAGACGCGCTGGAACAGGCGACTGCGTATGCGCACGACGTGGTAACAATTCCGTTTCATCCGCCAAAAAAAAGTGGCGCGGCGTTCTATTCGGCACTGGCGATGAACGTATTATCGTCGCTGCCGTATGCGGTCGCGCGGTATCAATCGACGGCAATGGCCGCCGAGATCCAACGCCGTGCACCACACGCCGATTTGCTTGTCTGCGATTTTTTAACGCCGGCGATCAATATGCGGAGTGATCT
The DNA here is from genome assembly GCA_025362635.1 of Gemmatimonadaceae bacterium. GTDB lineage: Bacteria > Gemmatimonadota > Gemmatimonadetes > Gemmatimonadales > Gemmatimonadaceae > Gemmatimonas. The sequence continues at coordinate 2,179 of JANYFO010000335.1, forward strand.
CGCGGTGCCGACGGTGCTTTTCCAGCACAATGTCGAAGCAATGATCTGGGAACGACATGCCGCCGTGTCGAAATCCGTTGTTCGGCGCAAGTATATGACAGAACAATGGCGTCGCATGGCGGCGTTCGAACAGGCGGCGTGTCATCGCTTCGACCACGTGATCGCTGTGTCACCGCAAGATGCGGACGTGATGCGCACGCAATACGGCGCACTGCGTGTGTCCGATGTACCAACCGGTGTCGACACTGAATTTTTTACGCCCGCTGATGTCGAGATGCGTCGGCCACTCGAGTTGGTGTTTACGGGATCCATGGACTGGATGCCGAACGACGATGCGATGTTGTGGTTTCTCGATGCGATTTTTCCGCTCGTACGTGCGGAATTGCCAGAGGTGACGGTCACGATCGTTGGGCGAAGTCCCAGTGCACAATTGCAAGCGCAAGCGCGCAATGCGCCGGGCGTCGAAGTCACTGGGCGCGTCCCAGATGTGCGGCCCTATCTCGAACGAGCGTCTGTTTTCTTAGTGCCAATTCGAATCGGCGGTGGCACGCGGCTCAAAATTTTCGAAGCGATGGCGATGGGTTTACCGGTGCTCTCTACGACCGTGGGTGCGGAAGGACTACCACTGTCTGATGGAAGCGATGTCTTGTTGCGCGATGACGCACGCGCCTATGCCGCTGAGCTGGTGTCGTTATTGCGCGACGACGTGCGACGTCGCGCAATTGCGGAAGCGGGACAACGTTTGGTACGCGAACGGTATGGATGGGTTGGTGTGGCGCAGGCTTTTATGGCACAGTGCGCGCAAGTAGTCGCTCGTGCCCACGACGTAGCGCCACCGCGCAGTGCGATGGCTACGGGCGATATTCAGACATAAGCAAGGGACAACTCGATGGCATCGATCAGCGTATTTGGTTTGGGCTACGTGGGATGCGTTTCCGCCGCGTGCTTTGCAAAAGAAGGACATCAGGTTGTTGGTGTGGATGTCAGCGCGACGAAGGTGGACATGGTCAATGCGGGCCAGAGTACCATCGTCGAAGAGGGTATTGCGGACTTGGTACGCGATGGGAGTGCAAGTGGCCGATTGCGCGCCACGACCAGCGTATCTGAGGCCGTCCTTGCAAGTGACATCTCGCTGGTTGCCGTCGGTACACCCAGTCGGAGCAACGGCAGCATTGACCTGCGATACATCGAACGCGTCGCGGAGCAAATTGGCGAAGCGCTAATGATGAAAGATTCCTGGCATACTGTGGTGATCCGCAGCACGGTCATGCCCGGTACAATCGACGACGTGGTTATTCCAGCGGTCGAGCGCACCTCTGGGAAGAAACATGGCGAGCATTTCGCGGTGTGTAGCAATCCAGAGTTTTTGCGAGAAGGTACGTCCATCAAAGATTTTTTTGATCCGCCATTTACGCTTGTCGGCGCGCACGAGCCGAAGCATGCGGAGCCTATTGTCGCGCTGTACGCCGGCGTCTCAGCACCAACGCACGTGGTCGCGGTTCGTGTCGCCGAGATGGTGAAGTACGCATGCAACTGTTTCCACGGACTCAAGGTTGGATTTGCCAACGAAATTGGTAATTTCTGCGATGCGCTGAACGTAGATAGTCACGAGGTCATGCGTCTTTTTTGCGAAGACCGAAAGCTGAATATCTCCGCGGCGTACTTGCGCCCAGGATTCGCGTTTGGTGGTTCTTGTCTTCCAAAGGATATCCGAGCAGTCACGCATCGCGCGCGTGAGATTGATCTGGAGACTCCCTTGCTGCGCGCGGTGCTCGAGAGCAACGCGCTGCAGGTCGAACGAGCGTATCGGATAATCGCCGATAGCGGACGGCGCCATATCGGTGTACTCGGACTTGCATTCAAACCTGGAACCGACGATCTGCGCGAGTCGCCGTTGGTCACGCTAGTCGAGCGTCTCATCGGACGAGGATTCGACGTTCGCGTGTATGATCGTTATGTGCGCGAGGCTCAGATTACGGGCGCGAATCGCGCGTTCATTGAGCAAGAGATCCCACATATTTGGACGCTCATGGCGGAGACGCCCGATGAAGTCATCGACTCTGCCGGTCTACTGGTGCTTGGCACCGACATCGCGCGCTCCGCTGTACTAACGGCAGATCGTATTCGAGGAAAGATGATCGTTGACTTGGTTGGAGTGCGGGATCCTGTGGTTGAAGCGGCGCCGGGATATCGCGGTATTAATTGGTGATTGTGCGTTTCGCACGTTTCGCGCTCATCGTTTCGCTGGTTCCACAGGCGCTGGGTGCGTGTGATGAGAAACACGTGTGGCTGTCGCACACGCCGACAGTTCCGGCGCACACGAAACCGGTAAGTGCCGATGCTCGTGCACTGCGAGCGTTGCGCGAAAGTTCGCTTGTCGTCGGCGATCGACTCTACGTAGGAGTAACCAAAGCAACTCGTAGCGCTGACCGCGTTGATCGTCTGGACATTGCAGATACAAGCGCACTTTTCTTTGATCACACCGGCTTGTTACACGCACGGCGCGCAGGATCGTTCCTGTTGCGCTGGTTTGAAGGCAGTGGCCGTGATTCGGCATTGGTTCGTGTCGTGGACGCCGGACTTCGAGCAGTAAATGTTGGGGCTTGGGTAGCACCTGCGCCCGTAAAGCAGCGCGTGGATGTGCGCTATCCGGTGTTGACGGGGACATCGCGTCGGGTGGGGGCGGGGGAGGATTTACAGGCGGCGTTGAATGTGGCGCAGCCGGGGGATGAGGTGGTGTTAGCGGCGGGCGCGGTGTTTACGAGCAATTATGTGTTGCCGAAGAAAACGACGGGGACCGGCTGGATTGTGGTGCGCGCGGAGCAGGTGAGCGTGGCGGCCGGGACGCGGATGACACCCGCGCTGGCGGCGGGGGTGGCGATCGTGAAGTCCCCGAATTCGGATCCGGCGATTGGGAGCGCGCAGGGGGCATCGCGCTATCGCTTGGTGGGCTTTGAGGTCACCCAAGCGACGGGTCTGCCGATCAACTACGGCTTAGTGGTGTTAGGCCGCGGTGATCAAGCCGACAATGCCTTGGCGCTTTTACCGTCGGACATTGTGTTGGATCGCATGTATATCCATGGCACCCTGACCGATGATCTCAAGCGGTGCGTGACGTTTAATGGACGCGCGCTGGCGGTGATCGATTCGTGGCTCAGCGAATGCCACGGCAAGGGCTTTGACTCGCAGGGTGTGGCGGGCTGGAATGGCCCAGGACCGTTTCTCATCGAGAACAATCACATTGAAGGCGCGGGCCAAGCCGTCCTCTTTGGTGGCTCCGATCCGTATATCGCGGGGCTTAGTCCGTCCGACATCGTGATTCGGCGCAATCATATGTTTAAACCCCTCAGCTGGGGGAACGGAAAGTGGACGGTGAAGGCCACGTTCGAGCTGAAGCACGGCAAGCGCGTGCTGTTTGAAGGCAATGTGTTGGAGAATCACTGGGCCGACGCGCAAGTGGGGTTCGCGATGTTGTTCCAGACGGTCTCCCAGTATGGCGCCGCGCCATGGACCACCATTCAAGATGTGTTGGTCCAAGACAATGTTATCAAAAACAGTAGATCCGGCGTGAACATGCTCTCGCGCATGACGAGCATCCTGCCGATCCCGATCAATGGCACCGCGCGCGTGGCGGTCGTGAACAATCTGTTTCAAGAGGTCGGGCGCGATCCCATCTCCGGAGACAATGGTTCCGTCTTCCAGCTCTTGAGCGATCTTCAGGACATCAGCATCGTCAACAACACCGTGACACTGTCGGGCACCGCGCGACACGCCCTGTCAATGGACTATCTGCCACAAACACGACTGACCCTGGTCAACAACGTGTTCCCCATGACCGAGTATGGCATTTTCGGCAGCGGGTACGGGAGCGGCACGCCCGCGCTTGCGCAGTACGCACCAAGCGCCACCGTCGTCGGTAACGTCATTCCCGGACAACGAAAGAGTGCGTACCCGACAAGCAATACCTTTCCGGCGCACGGCCTCATGATGCCGAAAGCCGCCTCGCTCCCCAGTCCCAATTACTGCGAAACCGATGTGACAAACGAGTTGCCGAACGGCGTCGGCGTTGACTGTATCATGCTCCGCAAACGTAGTACGGCAGTCCGTGATCAACTACCGTGAGTGGTACAAGCCAAAAACGTGTGGAGAGCACTTCTGTCAGTCGCCGTAGCGTGATGGGGTGGCGTAGCGCGTTTTCTCCGCATCACATACCCGCCGACTTTACATCGCTTTTTCGGCCTGCGATAGGGAACGTTCCTGGACTCGATATTGCGCGCGCGAGCGCCGTCATGCTAGTGATTTTGGATCATTTTGCGTACGGATGGAATGACACCGGCTTGCCGAACCTCGCGATGTTTGGACTTCCGGTGTTCCGCTGGGGATGGACGGGTGTTGATCTATTCTTCGTGCTCAGTGGATGCCTGATTGGTCAACAGTTGTGGCGCGAATTTGCCAACACCGGACGCGTCAGTGTGTGGCGGTTTATCGCGAAACGCGGTTTTCGCATTTGGCCACTCTATTTTGTCACTTTATTGGTATTGCTGGTTTTGGGTAGTCGTTTCTCGCCGGTATGGGCCGATTCATTGCTTGTCAGCAACTACGTCAGCGGCAGTGGGTTTGTCCGCGGCTGGTCGCTATCGACCGAAGAGCACTTCTACATTCTGACACCATTGGTGTTTCTCCTTGTTGGGCGCGTTCGGTCTCCGAAAATTGTGGCGCTCGTTTTTGCTAGTGGTTTGCTCGTGGTTCCGTTACTTCGTTTGTGGACTTCGCAGCGATTGCACGCGCAAGGTTTCACTGATTTGGTAATCAGCGCCAAGATGTACTCGCCATTTCATCTCCACTCCGAAGCATTGTTCCTTGGGCTGCTGCTGGCGTTCGCGTACACTTGCATCATTCCGGGGCAGCGAGCTCGCGTGTGGTGGATCCAGTTCGCTTTGATCGCTGCTGCCGCCATCG
>JANYFO010000340.1 GCA_025362635.1 Gemmatimonadaceae bacterium
CGCATCCTGATGTGTAGTGCAATGGGTCAACAGGCGCTGGTGGTCGAAGCCATTCAGGCGGGCGCGAAAGATTTTGTGGTCAAGCCGTTTCAGCCGAGTCGCGTGTTGGAAGCAGTAAATCGCGTGTTGGCTGCGTAGCTCGCGCGACTGCGCTCCTCGCGCTCATGGATCAGACGAAATACGCGGAACTCTTCCGCACCGAATCGCGAGAACATCTGGCGGAGCTGGATGATGCATTGCTCGCGCTCGAAGCGCGTGATGCCTCGCGCACCAATACCGCGCACGATTCCGCGCAGATCAGCACGCTTTTTCGCAATACGCATTCGATGAAAGGCATGGCTGGCGCGATGGGCTATCGCGTGGTCGAACGTATTGCGCACGCACTCGAATCGTTGCTCGAGGACTTGCGCGGCGGGCAGGCAATTGATGCGAAGGTATTGACGTTGTTGTTTGATGGCAGTGATGCGTTGCGCGAAGCGATTGACGACGCGTCAAACGGCCGCGCCACGCACGAAAGCGAAGCGCAACGTACGGTTCTGCAGCGCCTCGCCGAAGCGCAAAGTCGAGACGTTGATCTTGATGGCGGTGCGTCACTTAGCGCCGCGATCGGCGTTGGCGCGATGCTCCTCACCGACGACTGCACCGTAGCCACCGTTGAGGAGAGCTCGACACTCGAAATTGACGTACGCTTGACGAACGATTGCCCCTTAAAGGGCGTGCGCGCGCTGCTGATCCTTGGGCGACTCAATGCCGTGGCCACGGTGCGCGCACTGTCTCCGCTGCAACACACCTGGCAAGACGAATCGTTTGACGGTCGCTTTTCCGTCGTACTCACGACCACGGTAACAGCCGACGAGTTAGAAGCCACGATTCGTGCCGCTGGCGACGTGCTACGTGTCACGAGTCGTGTTCCGGAGCCGGCCACGTCGCGCGGCGCGGGAGAAGCGTTGCGTACCGTGCGCATTGATTTGCGCCGACTGGACACGCTGTTGGAATTGGTGGGAGAGCTGGTCATTACGCGCGATCGCTTGTTGCGCGTCACTGATGCAGCGGTTGAGCAAGGAGCAAATCGCGCGATTGCTCGAGCCGCACACGATACCGCACGCTTGATCAGCACGTTGCAAGACGAAGTGTTGCAAGCACGAATGGTCCCAATCGGACAAGTCTTCGATCGCTTTCCGCGCCTAGTCCGCGACATCGCCCGCGATCTGCACAAAGACGTTGAATTCGTCACAGAAGGACGTGAAATTGAGCTTGATCGATCATTAATGGATGCTATAGGCGAACCCATTCTGCACTTGTTGCGCAACGCCCTTGATCATGGACTCGAGGACGCCGCCACCCGACGCAGCGCCAACAAATCCCCACGGGGTCAGCTCATTTTGCGAGCAGCGCGTGATCGTGGTGCAGTAGTGATCCAAGTGGAGGACGATGGTCGCGGCATTGATCGTTCAACCATTCTCACGCGGGCACGAGCGCAAGGAATTCTCGGCGCGAACGTCACGGAGTTAGATGACGATCAGTTGCTGCACGTGCTGGCACACCCAGGATTTTCCACGGCACAGACGGTAACGTCAATCTCCGGGCGTGGCGTTGGCGTCGACGTCGTTTCCACACGCGTCCGCGCGTTAGGAGGATCGCTCACGTTGGAGACGTTGGAAGGATGCGGGACCGCCTTCACTTTCCGTCTCCCCGTAACGTTGGCCATCACGCGCGCACTGCTGGTACAAGTCGGCGACGGGACTTATGCCATTCCGGCTGCACAGGTCGTTGAAGCATTGCAATTCGAACCCGGTCCAAAGGTTGCCACCGCGGAGCACGGCGTGGTGCAGCGACCAGCGCGCGAAACAATACAAGTGCGTGAGGACACGCTGCCAGTCTTGCGACTCCGCGACCGCTTTGGTTGCGAGCCAACTGACAATGATAGTTTCGTCACGGTGGTCGAAATTTCCGGTCGGCGCATCGCGTTGATCGTCGATGCGCTCATCGGTCAGCAGGACATTGTTGTGAAACGCTTTGACGCGCCACGTGACGGCGCACCGTGGTTTAGCGGTGCAACCATACTCGGTGACGGGACACCGTCGCTCATCGTCGATCTCAGTAGTCTCTGCTGACGAACGCACAGGAATAGCCATGCAAGCAATTCAGACACTCAAAAGCATACAACTCGACGCACTGCGTGAAACGGCAAATATTGGTGCCGGACACGCGGCGACAGCACTGTCGCAGATGACGGGAAGCACCATCATGATCAAGGTGCCGGCGATTACTGTGGCCGGGATGGATGAACTCCCTGAGCAATTCACGACCGATGAAGAACCCGTCGCCGCGGTGCTTATGCACATGCTCGGTGATCTGACCGGTCGTACGATGCTCGTCTTTCCGCGACCAACCGTCATGCGACTCGCTGAGCTCATGTTGCATCGCCCCGTGGGTTCATCCATGGCGCTCGGCGAGCTCGAAACGTCGGCCATTAAGGAAGCAGGAAACATCTTGAGCGGTGCGTACATGAATGCGCTCAGTGATTTTCTGGGCATGCTCCTCCTGCCGTCGCCACCGAGCTTGGTAATCGACATGTCCGCAGCGGTGTTGACGAGCGCGTTTGGTGAGTTTGCAACCGATCCGGATGCGATTCTCTGTGTGGAAAGTGAATTCATTTTGACGGAAACGGGACATACGTTGCGCGGATTTTTCCTGCTGCTGCCAGATCCCGCGTCGTTGCAAGTGATGTTGCGCGCGCTGCGACTGGCCTAAGCGAGGTGGTGGCGGAGGCGCCAATGACGGGAAGCGCGTCCACCGATCGCGACAAGGCGTTGTTGCGCGGATTGGCAGATCGTATCGATCCGCAAGATCCCGGCGCGTTCAATAATCTTGGCGTGCTTTATCACAGCAAGGGCCTGCATGCGGAGGCAGTTGCGGTCTTCCTGCGCGCGCTGACCCTCGACCCCCGCATGCGGACGGCGGCGCGGAATCTTGAGATTGCCGCGTCGTACGACGGGGCCTGTAGCACGTTGTTGCTGCATCTCGACGCGCGCTTGACGGAGCGTGCCGACGATACGAGCGCGCGCCGTGAGCGCGCTCGATTGCTGCGGCTCATCGGTCGAC
>JANYFO010000449.1 GCA_025362635.1 Gemmatimonadaceae bacterium
GGCCTGTACGGTCGTGCACGCCCAGGACGCCGCACCAGTATCACCTACGATGCATACCTGACGAATGGACTTGGTGACGGCATCATCAACAATATTGATGGACGTACATCATTGGCCGCTGGCAAACGCACGGAGCAATTCGCAGAAGACAACAATGGATCGCCGGCGCTTTCGGGTCGCGTAGCCGTGCAACGCAACGGCGTCGGCGAACTCGGTGTCTCGTACTATGGTGCCGTGTACAATCGCTTCCGCGTGGACGGCGTCCGCATAGACGATCCCCGTCGCGTCACAATCGCCGCCGTAGATTTTTCACTCGCGCTCGGCCGACTTTCTGTGCGTGGTGAGATCGCACGCGTTGCCGTAGCGCTGCCACACGGACTCGAAGAGCTGCTCGCAACACGTCAACAGGGGGCGCATGTGGATGTCGTCTTGCCCGTGCTTCGTCGTTCGATGCTCGGTCTCCCGAACGCAACCATCAGCGTCGCGGTGCGCGCGGAGTACGTCGATTTCAATGTCGGTCGCTTTGCATCTACTGGCGCGTTGATGCGCGATGATATCGTGGCCTTTGTTCCGGGATTGAGTTTACGCGCCAACGCCAACACCGTTTTCAAGGCCAATTATCGTCGTCACTACACGCGCGATTTGCTGGGCAACCCTGCAACGCACCGCGGTGGAGTTCAACTGGGGTTTGCTTCGTATTTTTGATGTTGATGTGGCCGTGTCCGGGCAACACCGCTACATGCGGTTGTTGCGAAGAACGAGTCCGCACTCGCATACTCCGGTTTCGTCGGCGCCAACTAAAATTGTACACCCATCAGCACGGAGCATTTCATGGATTCCACGGTATTTAGCGCGTCCATGTCTGGTGTCGGCGCGCATTTTCTTTACTTCGCAATGGCGTCGATTGCAGTCGTCGTGTTTGTTGTCATCTACATCGCCGTCACGCCCTACCGCGAGTTCGCACTCATTCGACAGGGAAACAGCGCCGCCGCTACTTCGCTCGGCGGCGCCATCCTTGGCTATACGTTACCGCTCGCGCGCGCCGTTGCACAAAGTGAAGGCATTCTCGACATGCTGATTTGGAGCAGTGTCGCACTAGTCGCTCAGCTCATCGCGTTCGGCGTCACACGACTGATCTTGCCGCAATTGTCCGGAGACGTGAATGAGGGCAAGTTGGCACCGGCTATTTTTTTGGCTGCTGTGTCGATCGCCATTGGCATGCTTAACTCGGCGGCGATGACGCTGTAACACCGGCGGCGCGCAACGTGTCATGACGAGCGCAACGTTCGTTACTTCACGAGAATGCCTTCTCCCGCAAGCGGCGCTGTGGTTGCGGGTCTGCGTCGCGCGTGCGTGATCTGCTCGAAGGCGTAGCCAAGCGATAGAAGTTTCGGCTCGCTCCACGCGGGCCCCAGAAACGAAAGGCCAATCGGTAGTCGGTTGTCGCTGAACCCGGCTGGTACGATGAGATCAGGAAAGCCCGTGAGGTTGGCAATGTTCATCGCGTCTGGTGCGGTGGAGTTTTCCGGTGCGTCTATGCGTTCGGGTTTCACTGACTGCGTCGGATACACGATCGCGTCCAATGTATTCGATACCAGCATGCCATTGACGACGTCGCGCATCATCGGCAGTGCGTGATCGCGCACGGTGCGGTAGCGAAAGTCGTCCGTCGTTCCACTGGCCAGTTCATTAACAAACTTGGCCCATCGCGAAGCGTTGGGTGCCGTGAACGTGCCATCATTGCTGGCTGCCAGAGACTGCATTGCACGCGCGCGCTCAATCATTTCTGCAAGCGATTTCGGATACGCACTCGGCGTGTCCTTGAGATACTCGGCAATTTGCGCTGGGAATTCAGGAAACCGTATTGCCGTGTACCACGCTCCCTTGGCGGCGAGCATCCACATCGGAAAGCGCACCTCCACAATCGTCGCTCCGGCGCGTCGCATGGCTGCCAACGACGATTCGACAATCCAGTCGACGTCCGTGTCGTAACCGGTAAAGTCACGCGCGATGCCGATACGAGCGCCCATGAGCGCGTTCGATTGCAAATACTTTGTGTAGTCATGTTCCACGTGTCCATCGCTCTTGCGCGTCGCACTGTCGGCCGGATCAGCACCCGTCAACAGACCAAGGGCAACAGCGATGTCGGTGACGCTGCGGGCCATTGGACCGCCTGTGTCGAAAGAGAGGGCGAGCGGAATAATGCCGCTCCGACTGAGTAATCCGTGCGTAGGTTTGAGCGCGACAATTCCGTTCACCGTGGCTGGACCACGAATGCTGCCACCGGTGTCGGTGCCGAGTCCAACCTGTGCGAACGCGGCAGCGATTGATGCGCCAGTTCCACCGGAGGAACCAGACGGTGAGTACGCGAGATTGTGCGGATTAAGCGTCTGACCGCCGAGCGAACTGTAGGCACCGGACGATGCAAACTCCGACATGTTCACCTTCGCCAAGATGATCGCGCCGGCATCGCGCAGCCGCTGCACCAGAAATGCGTCCTGTGACGGGATGTAGCCAGCGAGGAACACGGAACCGCCGGTGGTAGGCATGTCGCGCGTGTTGTAGTTGTCCTTGAGTACAATTGGGATGCCGTGGAGTAACGACCGACGGCCCTTGGCTTTGCGTTCTGTGTCCAGCGCACGCGCTGTCTGGAGTGCGTGATCATTCAGTGAAATGAGCGCATGAATACGCGGTCCATGGGCGTCATACGCGGCGATGCGCGCGAGGTAGCGCTTGACGAGTTGCTCTGCCGTCAATGTCCCTGCGTCGAACGCTGCGTTCAGCTCAAGGATCGTCGCTGCATCAAGGTCAACGGTGCGCTGCGCCTGCGCTCGTTCGACGAAGGCAACGCTGAGACATACAATGAGCAAGCGCAACGCCAGTGAGCGTACCATGAGTGTGCGTCGTAGTGAGGTGAATGAGATGTCGGACTGGCAATCTGCCGACGCCGCACAACGCGTACAAGACAATCGATTGAGAAGATCGCCGTTGCAAGGTGCGCAACGGAAGCCGCCTGTTCGATGCGGCACACCAATGTGCGGCGTACCACTTTCGTTCATCCGCGGCCAGTTGTTTGCTGTTTTGGTGAGCTTGACTGCACGACCAATCGCGAACGGCCTGCTGAAATATTCCCGCTATGAAACGGTAAAATTGTGTCCGACGTGCGCCACGTCACCGTCACCGGTGCGATCGCCCGACACGTTTCAAGAACGTCGGCAGTCTTTGCGGCGCCTCGCGTCAGGTTGAGCCAGTCACTTACGAACCTTGGAGTTCTCATGCGTCCACGTGTTTTGATCATCGCCGTATTGGCGTTTGTCGGTTGTCGCAACGCGACCGGACCGGAGTCTACTAACAAGGTCGGCATCGGATTTCAATTCGCGCGCACTTCCACGGCCACCGCAATCGTTGCCGCTGCAAATGCGAATCGCGACGGCACGTCCTTCGTCGGTGTGGCACCCGTTGTCACTCCTACGGCCAACGGATTGCGCATCACGCGCGACGCGGACGTCATTGTGATTTCCAAAGCACAGTTTGTCATACGCGACGTCAAGCTAAAGAGCGCGTCGACTGTGTGCGCGGATGATGACGATGCCAAAAATTCCGACAAACGCGATCACTCGAATGACGCCGACCATGATTGCCCCACGCTGCGCGTGGGTCCGTTTCTCGTGAATCTGCCGGTGAATGGCGCCGATGCCGCACGTGTATCCGTTCCGGTTCCAGCCGGTACGTACACATCGGTGCGCCTCACGCTGCACAAAGTCACCAGTAGTGGCGCGACCGATGCGCTATTTGCGCAAGCGAATCCAGATTTCCGCGATATCAGCATACGTCTGGACGGCACGTATAACGGGCTACCATTTGTCTTTGTGAGCGATGTCGACGCTCAAATCAACGCACCGCTCGCGCAGCCATTGGTGATCGGTCCGGCCGGACATGACGTGACGGTATCGATTGATCTCAGCACATGGTTCATCCGTTCGCAGAGTGGCCTCTACGCTCCTGCGCTGGCAAACACACCGGGCGCGGTGCGTTCGGCCGTCCAGAACAACATCAAGAACGCGTTTCGTGTTTTCGGGGATCGCGACCATGATGGTCGCGAGGACTGATCGGATTCGGCGCGGTCTTGGTACGTCGCTACCCGCGGAGTTCCGCGCGCCGCATGTCGACGGCAACAGTACGAGACGCCGCAAAGAGCACCAGCGATAACAGCAGCGAGAGCAGCGGCACCACAAAGAACGCGTCGTGCAATCCAATTGCGCGCGTTGCCTCTGATATCGTGGTTTCATTGGCGATATGCATCGCACGTTTGGCGAACCGATCACTCAACATACCAAGCATGGACGACCCAAAGGCGCCGCCAAGCACGTACATCCAAAAAAAGTACAGCGCCATCGCGGTACCGCGTAAGCGCGGCGGGACGATGTCATGCACAGCTGGGTACACCGTGACGTAATAAATGTAAAAGAGCATCCAGCCGAGACCCAGCAGTATCACGAACGATGATACCGCACCACTCGGTTGCGTCAATGCGAAGAACACACACGGTGTTGACAGCATCAACGCGAGGGAGCCCAACAACAATCGACCGTCCGGACGTTTAGTGCGCGTCCAATCGGCGACGATTCCGCCAAGTATCAAACTGACCACGCCGACTGCGCCAATGGTGAAGGCGGCGGCAACACTCGCTTCGCTCAACGTGAGCTTGTGATAGCGCATGAGGTATGCAGGCATGAATGCATTGACGGCGTACGCATTGAAGTTGGCCAAGGCGCCGGAAAGTACGATCCAGCGCAACGTGGGAATTTTCCATAATTCTAAGTACGGTTGCATGAACGACGCACGGTGAAATGCGGCACTCGCATTCTTATGTTCGCGTGTTGCGTCGCCTTTGCCCAAGGTATCGCGCGATGGTTCAACGATGCGCAGCGCCAAAAGCGCGAGCAGCAGTCCAGGCACGGTGGCCACAAAGAAAGCCGCGCGCCACCCGTACGATCTTGCAATGAGCCCGCTTAACAGATTTGAAAAGAAAATGCCAAGCGGCAGCCCAAGCATGAATACTGAAATCGCGCGCGCGCGTCGCGTTGACGGAAAGAGGTCGCCGATCAGTGAGTTTGCGGCCGGTGAGCAACTGGCCTCGCCCAAACCCACACCCATGCGCGCAAGAAAAAGCGACGCGTAGTTCCATGCGAGACCGGAAGCGGCAGTAAACACACTCCACACCGCGACACCAACACTCAAGATTTTGGACCGTGAGCCGAGATCTGCCCATCGTCCAAGCGGCAGTCCGACCGCTGCATAAAAGAGTGTGAATGCGGTGCCAAGCCATCCGACAGCGGAGTCACTCAGCGACCACTCGCGCCGAATGGGTTCGGTGACTGCCGCAAGAATTTGCCGGTCATAAAAATTGAGCAAATTGATGGCGAAGAGCACAAACAACGCGAAGCGGGCGTTGCTCGTGTCTTTTAAAGGCACCACTTCATCACGCGACATCCAAACTGCTCCGAGCAAGAGTCGTTGCAAACGAACACATGTGAGAACATACGAGCTGAGCTGATACAGCGCGAACGGCTCGTGGACACGCCACCCTTTGCGTACTATGTTCGCGCATCGTGTTGATCAAACGTTTGTCCTCGTCGTCGCTTCGGAGCGCTCTCATGAAACGGTTCACATTCGTCGTCGCCTGTTCGCTGCTGGTATCCGCTTGTTCAAGCGGCGGTGATGGTGGTACGACCACGCCACAAAGCATCGGGGTGGGGTTGTCGGCGACATCGGGTTCCGTGATGTTGGGCACGTCCACGGCAACAACGTTGTCACTCTCGCGTGTGGGTGGCTTTGCCGCAGCAGTGTCTCTGACCGCTGAGAATGTGCCTAATGGTGTGTCGATTATTTTCTCGCCGGCGCAATTGAGTGGTTCGACGACAACCGCTGGCGTTGCAATCGCTGTCGCGCTTACGGCAACGCCAGGCACGACTACGATCATCATTCGTGCGACAGGTACCGGCGTGTCGGCCGCGACCACACCGTACACGATCACGATTACCGCGCCACCAACGCCCGCGATTACGCTGTTGGCTGGGAGCAGTACGGTCAGTACCGCGCAGGGTGCATCGGCAACCATTCCCATCACGATCACGCGCTCGGGCGGTTTTTCGGATGTCGTGACGTTGGCTGCGGAGGGGCTACCAACGGGCGTGACGCCTAGCTTCGCACCGACGTCGTTCGCGGCGGGCGTGACGAGTGGGACACTGACACTCGCGCTGAGCGCGTCGGCGCCGGCAGGCACAACGTCGTTCACGATTCGCGCGTCAGGGGCAGGTGTGACCGCGCAAACTGCGACGATCGCGCTGACCATCGCGGTGACGATCGCGCCTGACTATTCGCTCACTGTCACACCAGCGTCGTTGCCAATCACGGCGGCGCAATCGGGCAGCAGCGCCGTAACCGTTACGCGCATCGGTGGCTTTGCTGGCAATGTACAATTATCGCTTGAGGGCGCACCCGCAGGCGTGAGCGGCGTGTTTGCACCAAACCCCGCGACTGCCGGAACGTCCACGCTTACGGTAAGCACCACGGCCGCGACCGTGCCCGGTACGTATAACCTCACCGTACGCGGCACGGCGACTGGGCAGGCTGATCGTACCACAATCATTACCGTGGTTGTGTCACCGAGTCCGGCGATCACGCTCGCGGTTGGTGCACCGACACTGTCGGCGACGGTTGGAGCATCGGTCACAAGCACGGTGACCATTGCACGCATTGGCGCATTTGGCGGTGACGTCGCGCTTGCACTCGATGCACCACCGACGGGCGTGACCGCAGTCTTTACGCCTGCTACAATCACCACCGGCAGCACGACAGCTTCGCTGGCACTTACCGTTGGCGCCACAGCGACGCCCGGTTTGTACACGCTCACCGTGCGCGGCACCGGCACTGGAATTTCGGCGCAAAGCGCAACGATTGCACTCACGATTGTGGCGGCGCCCACCTTCACCTTCACCGTGACTTCTGTTACGGCGGCGCAGAGTGCCACGGGTACAAGCACCGTGTCACTGACGCGCACGGGTGGCTTCACCGGCGCGGTGTCGTTAGTCGCGACTGGTCTGCCAGCGGGCGTAACGGCCACGTTCAATCCAAGCGCGGTCACGGGCACATCGTCATCACTCTCATTGGCGATCGCGAGCACCGTGGCCGTGGGTATGTACACAGGGACGATCACGGGTTCTGCGACAGGATTGAGCGACGTCACAACACCGCTAAGTCTCATCGTCACGCAAGGCAGCACCGCGACAGGTGCGATCTCGTGGCAATTTTGCGACGCCACATTATTTCCGGTCTGGTTCGCGTTTCGTAGTGGCACCGCCGGCGCGTGGACGCGCGTCACCGCGAGCGCAAACCAGACGTACAACTTCACGATCGCGGGCACGGTTGGTGGTGTTGCGTATGCACAGCCCGTCACCGGCAGCCCACCACAAGTGACGATCACGTTAGCGACCGTCGCCGAACTCGCCGCTGCGGCCACCGCCGAATGCACCACCAATCGTGCAACGAAATTGCTTACTGGGAGTTTCGCCGGACTCACAATGTCCCAGACGGGATCGGTGAATCTTGGCGGCGCGTTTGCCTCGACCGTATTTCCGGGAACCGCGTTCCAACTCCCGCAGGTCGACGAAGGCGTGACAGATCTCATTGCGTTTCGAAGTGTGCAGACGTTTGCCAATAACGCACTGAGTATCGTGGCGGATCGCGCCGTACTCCGACGCAATGTCAACTACGCGGCCAACAGTGCGGTCCCGGTTATCGATTTCGCCGGGAGTGAATCGTTTCCCGTGCAAACGGCGCAAATTGCCACGGCAAACGCTGGCCGTGATGCGGTGAATGTGCTGGCCAGCTTCCTGACATCAAACGGAAGTTTCGGCGGTTTCGCGTTTGGCGCTCTGCAAGGTGGCACCTCGCCATATGTCGTCTACGGTATTCCCAGCGAACGCACGCAGAGTGGTGATCTGCAGATCGTATCGGCCACGGCGTCCAATTTTATAGCGCAGGGTACGGGCTCCCTGCGAATCGTTGGTCAATACAATCGCGACTTGATCAACCGCACGTTGACGTTTGGCCCGCAGCTCAATTTGCCAACGTTCGTAACGGTCGCGACGCAACCGTACGCGCGCATTCAAGGATCGGGACTCTGGCAAGCGGAGTACGGCGATCGGCTCATCGGTTCGTTCGTACAAGCTGTCGGAAACACGACGCGTACGTGGATGCTCTCCGGCACGCGTGGATATTTCGGAGCGTCGTCCACCTACAATTTCGACATGCCGGATTTCAGCGCAGTACAGGGTTTCGACATCAGCTGGGGTCTACAGATCGGCGTGCAAACCAATGTCACCGCGACTGGTAGCGGCATCTTGTCTGGCGGTGGGCAGATCATCGAAGGCGCGTCATTCCGCGCAGGCGCCATACTCGGCATCTATCAACCGTAAACAGCGGTCAGTGCGCAGCCTACAACGGCGACCATCGGCACACACAATACGTGAACGCCTGCGCCGATCCGTTGGGCGTGACGTGCAGCTCGCGTTCACTCCTGACCAGCGTGTACCCCTCGCCGAACGCGTCGTGTAATTCGCTCGCGGAATAACGGGCGGTATCAAGCCCGCTGCATCGTGTCGGACCATCGTCTGCAAAGGTGGCGATCACCACATAACCGCCTGGGCGCAACGCGTGCCGTACTTGCGCGAAATAACGCGCACGCTGTTCGGCGTGCGTAAGAAAATGAAAGACTGCACGATCATGCCACACATCAACGCTCGCGGCCGGGAGCATGACGTCGAGAATATCAGCCGCGAGCCACGTCACGCCTTCTGCCGCTGTGCCCAATCGCTCACGCGAATGCGCGAGTGCAGCCGCTGATAAATCGAGCACCGATAACGCGGTGTAACCTGAGGCAAGCAACCCGTCAACGAGTGTCGATGCGCCGCCGCCAACGTCCAATATTCGCGTATCAAGCGCCGGTGCGATTTGCGTGATGAGTGTGTGCGAGACGGTGGGCGTGGCCTGAAACCAGCTCACGCTTTCTGGTAACTTTTGCGTGTACACCGACTGCCAGTGGTGTCGTGCGTCCATGAACTCTCCAGCAAACCGAAGCGATGATCGTGCATCGTGCAGCAGTTGGTGCGATGCGAAAACTACTGCTTGCGCACGACTGTCATCTCGAAGTTCTTGATCCAGGTCGCGCCATCGTCGCGTGACGCAGTGCCCACCTCATACCATTTATCGTCGGGCGTGCGCGAAATGATGTAGCGAGTCTTGGCACCGCTGCCGTCGACATAACTCCACGTGAGCGTGCTTCCGGATACGCTCGATTCGTGCAACCCAGCGGCACCATTGCCACCACTCGACATGAAGAGGAATTGCTTGCGCGTCGCGTCGTACGCGAACAAGCCGGCCGCTTCAAACACCACCTGTTCGGCGGCACCTGCCTTGATGGACCCGCGCCCTTGAATAAAAAGTGCTGTTTCAAATGCGCCATCACGCACGGATTCATGTTGGGTAAGCGTCAAGATCTTGCCGGGCGCGACAGTGATGCTCGCGGGTCCTTCCCACTCGCCAACCAGCCAACGCATCGGCATCATGGCTGATTGCGCGCTGCGTTTCAGGGCTTCCATTGCCGCGCGCGGGTCCGCGCCCTGCGCGTGCACTACCGACGACAAAAGCACGCAGGCTGACGCAACGACGACGCGATGCATTCGAGCGATTTGGCGCATGGTGACAGCTCCCGATAGTTGATGATGCACGACAGGATACCGCGCGTGCCCACGGCCGGTCTTGGACAAATGCGACAATTGTTCGACAAGAGCAGCGTAGCAACGAGTCGCCGTGACGTTAGTCGATGATCCGGCCATGGTCGATCGTCAACAATCTGTGACGCAGCGCCGTTAACGTGAATTGCGTGAGACGGCCGAGTTCACGTACCAAATGTGACTGATCGGCGTAGCCCGCCACATGCGCTAGCCCTGACCACCCACCCTCACTCGCGTCGGCCTCACCGCCAACGACGCGTTTCATCAACGCGCGCCCGCGACGTACATTCGCAAATTCTTTCGGCGTCAAACCCGTTGCGTCGCGAAATCGTCGCTGCAATGACCGCATCGTCATCTGTGTCAACTCGGCGATTTGTATGATTGGCACCACGCTGTTTGTCGCGACGATGGCGGCAACTGCATCTCGGACGCCGGCGTCAATGTTCGTTGCAGTGCTCGCCAACGCACGTGTCCGCGACGTAATCCAGGCGTCAAATATTCGCGCGACCTGCATCGTTGCGTCCGCATCGTCGGTCGCACCAAACGGGGCCAACCGCGCGCGCAATTCCTCCAGACCGCTCATGTGCGCATCAATGGTCAGATTTGCATCGCGCAGTGTTGTCGCCGACATACCGAGCGATGCCGCGCCCGCCTCCGGTCGGAAGCGCACGCCCCAATAGCACGCTCCCGCGAACACTGGAATGTCGAGAGGTGCTACGCGCGGCCCAGCAATTCTCGCATCGACAATGCGCCCATTGCCCTCAACCACCGCACGGATAAAGACGAGCGACACGCAGCCGTCGGGCCACACGCGATGCATGAAGCCGTCGTGTGGCAACACGCGCACCGTAAAACCCCAATACGTAAGGGCAACGTTGTTCACCGCTGCACTCGGTGCGAATTCGGTGTAATGAAACGGGAGTGCAGCAGTCATGTCGGTGAACATGTGCGTGAGCATGCGCGTCTTCGATCCGGCGAACACGTAACTGACAAAGGACGCAGACACCCCCGTCTTTTGGTAAGCAACGGCGCGACGCGCAAAATTTGCGTGCGGAGAGACATCAGAGTGTGTGGTGACGCAAGTGCAGAGTCTGCAATCCTGCAATAAGCAAATATGCATAGTCAAGCGCCCTGTTGTGCACGCAACCCGAACCGCGTCGGCGCGTCGCGAATCGCAGCGTGCTGGCACCGCAAAGGCACGTGTAGATTTGCGCAGACAGCCCACCACTCCGCTCAGCGGCCCGTCTCCGTCGACTTGGCGCCCCCTCAGCCCCGCTATCATGACGCGCATTCACCCACTGCTCGCACTGCTCGCTCTCGCGTTCACGTCCAGATCGCTC
>JANYFO010000003.1 GCA_025362635.1 Gemmatimonadaceae bacterium
CGATGGCACTTCACCAATCTCGTCAAGGAAGAGCGTGCCGGTATCCGCTAGCTCAAAGCGACCGAGACGACGTTCAGCCGCCCCGGTAAATGCGCCTTTTTCGTGGCCAAACAATTCGCTTTCGAGCAACGTTTCCGGCAACGCACCAACATTCACCGCGATGAAGGGTTTGCCGCGACGAGGCCCGAGGCGATGAATGGCGCGTGCAATGAGTTCTTTGCCAGTACCACTCTCGCCCTCAATCAGCACGGTGCTCGACACAGGTGCGATCTGCTCCACTTTCACGAGCACTTCACGAATCGCTTCCGATTCGCCGATGAGTCCTGTTAACTGGGCCAGACGTTTGCGCTCGAGACGTCGACGAATAGCATCGACAACGTCTTCCATCACGACTGGCTTCGACCACGCCTCGACATACCCCACGTCGCGCAATCGCTCATGCATCGTTGCATCGGACACGTCGGTGAAGCCAATCACCGGTACACCTTGCCAAAGTTGCTGCCGAACGAGCGCAACGTTGACGGGATCAAGCAACGCGCCGGTCAAGACCAAGAGGTCGGGTTCGGCACGTCGTAGGTCGCCACGCACGTCATCCATGGGCGAAATGGTGACGGTTGTGAGCCCATGCGCTTCCAACGCCGCATTGAGCCGCACGGCGGGCTCCACATCGGTCATCAAAATTGCCACTACGCCAGGCGCTCCAGCATCCATGCGTTCGCGTCGTGCAACCAGGCTACGTGGACGACTACTCACGCCTTCCCCGCTCGCTTGTAAAAGGGCAATTTCACCACACGTGCGGGCACGTGTCGCCCCCGAATATCAATTTCAAATGACGTCCCCACCACAGCCGCCGCACTTGGCAAATAACACGTGCCGATCGCCATGCCCAACGTGGGACTCATCGTGCCGCTGCACACGTCACCTACGGAGACACCACCGTATGTCACACCATGTCCGTGACGTGGAATTGCACGCTCATCAACCGTAAATCCCACGAGGCGACGATCCGTCCCCTCCGCGTGCTGACGCGCCAACACGTCACGGCCGAGAAACGGCTCACGCTTGGCTAACTTGACCAGCCACGATAGTCCGGCTTCGATCGGCGTCGTCCGATCATCGAGTTCGTTGCCGTAGAGACACAAGCCCGCTTCAAGTCGAAGCGTATCACGCGCGCCCAATCCCGCCGGTGTGACGAGGCCAGTGTCCATAAACGCGCTCCACACGTGCGCCGCGCGCGTTGCCGCGAAGTACAACTCGAATCCGTCTTCACCAGTGTATCCGGTACGCGAAATGATGCAGGGCACTCCCGCAACGTTGCCTTGCGTGAACCGATAATACTTCACGTCCGCAAGCGGCACATCCGCGAGCGATTGCACCAACGCCGGCGCATCAGGCCCCTGCAGCGCGAGGAGTGCGGTCTCGTTGGAAATATCCACGAGCGTGCAGTTAAACGCGCCCAGATGCGCGCGCATGTGCGCGAGATCTTTCTCGCGGTTGCTGGCATTGATGACCAACAGCAGGTGATCTGCAAAACGATAGACGAGTAAATCGTCAACAATTGTGCCGTCGGCGCGCAGCAACGTCGAATAATGAATCTGTCCGACGTGCAGTGCCTCAACGTCGTTGCTCGTGATCGATGCAACGAAGCGCACGGCATCCGGACCACGCACTTCCACTTCGCCCATGTGCGAAACATCAAACATTCCACAGTGTTCACGCACCGCGGTGTGTTCGACCGTGATCCCCTGCGCGTACTGCACCGGCATAAGATACCCAGCAAACGGGACGATTTTCGCGCCAAGTGCAACATGGATATCGTGCAGCGGCGTGCGCTGGGGAGCACTGTCTTGTAGATCAGTCATCGGAAGCGTGTGGGAGGATGCGGACGTGTACGAGACGAAGCGACAGATGTGCGATCGAATCTCGCACACGGACGCTCACGAAAGATGCCGAAAATGGCAGCATGGTGCCAGTGTGGCAGCGACCTGACGTTGATACGCAGCATGTAGAGGGTTCCGTGGATGCGCTGGCTGTTCTGCGGCGCGCGATGTACGCTCTTGTTCTCACACTCACGCGCCAGCTGCCGTTCTTTCTGACCGTTTTCCAGAGGATTTGTGTTCCGTCATTCTCAGGCCCAAACACCGCGCCTACTCGCGATCGCCTGCAGCATCGCGACTGTGTGCACCGCTGCGCTCGCTCTGCCGATCGCAGCGCAACCCAAGCCCACGGTCAGGCAGTTCTTGTCGCCCGCCTCACCATTACTGCTCGCGTCTGCGCGCAAAGCCAATCGTTTGGCGTGGATGGTGTACGATCGCGGCATGCGCAACGTGTACACCGCCGTCGCGCCCAAATTCGCGCCGGTGCGTCTCACAAATTTTATGGCGGATGATGGCGTTGATTTGACCAACGTCTCGCTCTCCGACGATGGTTCGATCATCGTGTTTGTACGCGGATCGGCACCAAATCGCTTTGAGTGGGTCGCGAATCCGTCGCATGATCCGAACGGCGGCGCGCGTGCAATTTGGGCGGTGCGTGCGACGGGTGGTGCAGCGTGGCGTGTGGCGGAGGGCGCATCCCCGCAACTCTCGCCCGATGGCCGATTTGTACTGTATGTGAAAGACGGTCAGATCTACCGCGCGCGCGTGTCGCGAGAGACGCCACGATCGGCGATGGACACCGGCGGCATGCCCTACATCAAGGAATGGGGTCGCAATAGTAATCCCAATTGGTCGCCTGATGGATCGAAGATTTCGTTTGTCAGCGATCGAGAGAATCACGCCTTCATTGCGGTATTTGACGTGACGTCGCGCATGTTGACCTACGTGTCGCCGAGTGTCGATTGTGATGCAGGTCCAACGTGGTCGGCTGACAGTAAACGCATTGCATTTTCACGGCGACCGGGCACGCCGTTCGGCAATCAAGCGCAAAACGGACAAGGGGGCATTGGCAATCCACCCGGGCCTGCGTCCAATGCCGCAACAGCACGCACGGTTTATGTCGCTGGATGCGGCAGCGGGTTGGGCGGTGGCGGTGGCGGTGGTCGCGGCGCAGCACCCGCTGCGGATTCCACACTGCGCGGTGGTTCCTTGCGTCGTTCACCAGGCTTTTACAATGCGACATTTGCTGGTGGTCACACGCTGTCGCTCATGATCGCAGACGCGGCAACGGGTGAAGCCAAAGAGTTTTGGCACAATGCGCCGCGCGACAGCGTGTTTACGAATGCGAACGCCATGATGTGGGCGGGTGATCACGTCATCTTGCCGGTGAATGTGCCGAACGATGATTTTGAACGTTGGTACGCCATTGCGATTGCCGGTGGTACACCGTCGCGGCTCACCACAACGGACGGCATTATCGAAGACGCGACATCGATCGCGTTGTCGAAGGACGGTCGGACGCTGTTCTATTGCACAAACGCGAAGGATATCGAGCGTCGGCATATTTGGTCGGTGCCCGTTGCCGGAGGTGTACCCACGCAAATTTCCACTGGGCGCGGCATCGAGACGTATCCGCAACCACTGGCCTCCGGCAAGCAGGTGGCGGTGATCTACTTTGACGCGCGCACACCTGCGTCCATTGCGCTCGTGCCGGTCACGGGGGCTGCACCGAACATTGTGTTTCCGAAACTCGCCGCTGATTTCCCGACCGCAGCACACGTTGAACCGGAGATCGTCATCACCAAGGCAGCGGACGGTCTGGACGTCCACAATCAATTGTTCCTGCCTCGAGACATGAAACTCGGCGAGAAACGTCCGGCGATCGTGTTTGTGCACGGTGGCCCGTCCCGACAAATGATGCCCGGCTACCACTACATGCAGTTCTATCATTGGGCCTATGCGTACAACGAGTGGTTGCAAGCGCAGGGCTACATCGTGCTGTCCATCAATTATCGTGGTGGCGTTGGTTATGGCAAAGCGTTTCGCAACGCGCCAAACACGAATTCGCGCGGCAATTCGGAATACCAAGACGTTATGGCGGGCGCCGCGTATTTGCAGGGCCGCGCCGATGTGGACACGAAACGAATCGGTATTTGGGGGCTCTCGTACGGCGGCCTGCTTACGTCACAAGCACTCGCGCGCAATTCGGACATTTTCGTGGCGGGCGCGGATTTAGCGGGTGTGCATTTTTACGGTAACGTGCTCGACACCGCGAATCTGGCATTCAAATCGTCCGCGATCTCAGCGATCGACACGTGGAAATCGCCCGTGTTTCTCGTTCATGGCGACGACGATAGAAATGTTGATTTTGCGCAAACAGTGGGCTTAGTGCAGCTGCTTCGGGCGCGCAACATCTACCATGAACTTTTGGTAGTACCCGATGATTTGCACGAGTCAATGTTGCATAAAAACTGGATAGAGACGTTCGATAAGATGGGCGTCTTTTTCAAACGGTTTGTGTGGGATAAGCAGCCGGCGCAATAGCGCGCGCTACAGTGCTTGCAGGGCGTGCATGACCTCAGCGGCATGCCCTGCCGGTTTCACCTTGTTAAAGATCTGCGCAATGTTTCCCTGTGCATCAATTACGAACGTTGTTCGTTCGATGCCCATGTACTTCTTCCCATACATGGATTTTTCTTTCCAGACATCGTACGCTACGGCAATAACCTTTTCCGTGTCAGCCAGCAGCGTGAATGGCAACTCAAACTTCGCCTTAAACTTGACGTGTGACTTCACGTTGTCCGGACTGACGCCAAGGATGACGGCCTTGGAGCTATCGAAGCGCGGAAACATGTCTCGAAATTCGCACGCCTCGACGGTGCAACCAGAGGTGTCATCTTTCGGATAAAAATACAATACCACCGGCTTGCCACGAAGCGATGACAACGTCAGTGGTACGCCATCGTCGGTGAGTACGGTAAAGTCGGGAGCCGCGGCGCCAAGTTCGAGCATCGTCTGGGTGCGTGTGCGTGAGAATGCGTTACGTCAGTTCGCTTCGAGCGGCTCGTTTCCCATCAGCACGGCCATGATGGCCTTCTGAATGTGCAATCTATTTTCTGCCTCGTCCCACACGACACTTTGCGGGCCGTCAATCACATCGGCCGCCACTTCTTCGCC
>JANYFO010000045.1 GCA_025362635.1 Gemmatimonadaceae bacterium
AGACCTTTAAAGCGCGCGGCGTAGATGCTGTCCGTTTTCGCCTTGGCCACGACACTCGTATTGAAGTTGGCCGTGGGCAGGTCTTTCGGATCATTGCTGACATAGAGCTGTCGCGCCCGTACGCTGTCCATCGTGCCCTGAAAGCCGCGGGACGCGGCGCCGCTGGGTGCTGGCGCGACTGACGATGACTGTGGATTGACTGCAGCAGATGACGTGCCGGTCTTCGCGCTTGCACACGCGCTCAGGAGCACTATACACGCAGCGGAACAAACAGTGGTACGACGCATCGACCGTGTCTCGAAAGATGAGGAAGGAATAACCTCCGAGAGGATCGTGCCCGCCCGCACGCGACGCAAGCCCTTCGTTCAGTCGAATCGAGCCAATCCTTACATTTTGTCCGCAAGCACACGCGCAAAAACGTCTGCGTCCACATTGCTGCCGCACAGCGTAATGCCAACACGTTGCAACGCCCACAGCGTTCGCTGTTGCATCGCCGCCGCCCACGACGCCGCACCCGCACCCTCGGCAACATTGTGTGTGTCGGTAAAGAGCTGTCGCATCGCGATGGCCACTTCATCATCCGTGACGGCCACAATGCTGTGCACGTGCTGCAAAATCAGCGCGAGCGAAGCGGCATCGGGGACACGACACGCTAAACCATCGGCCAACTCCGTGGTGACCGCGCGCTCAACGGCATGCCCAGCGAGAAACGAATCGTGGTAGGCCATTGCGTGCGCCGACACGACACCGACAACACGCGTTGATGCGCCAACAATTGCTTTTGCAGACACACAGGCGCTAATGCCTGACCCTTGTCCGATGGGTACGAAAACAACGTCGGGAAACTCACTATCTCGTTTCGCAAAACTCTCGAAGAATTCCATCCAACTGGTGGCAACTCCGCGCACCAGGTCACGATGAAAACTGGGCACGAAATGCAAATCGCGTTGTTGCGACAGTTGCGCCGCGTGTTCGCGCGCTTGTTGGAAATCGCTTCCATGTTCCACAAGCGTTGCGCCGAGTGCGCGCATTGCTGCGTTTTTTTCTTTTGAATTGCCGAACGGCACGACAACGGTACATGGCAGATTGAACGCTGCCGCAGCGCGCGCCACCGACTGTCCATGATTGCCGCGTGTTGCCGCAATAACACCGGGACAATCTGGATTGCGTGCGATGAGCTCGTGGAGGTACACCGCGCCACCGCGCACTTTAAAGGCACCGAGTGGCGCGTGATTCTCGTGCTTTACAAAGGCGTCTGCGCCTAAGCGCTCGCTTAAAAGCGGCCACCAATGGGTTGGTGTCGGCATAACATGCGGCGCCACAATTGCGCGCGCGGTTTCGACTTCATGTGCAGTGAGCAGATCCATAGCGTGTACGGTCGCCGTTACGGTTTTTTGCAGAGATAGGTCATCGCGACATCTGGCAATGACCCCTTGATTGGCGATCCGTACCCTGGAATCCCAACCACTTTGTGACTTCCGATCTTCTTCCCCGACTCATCAAGAAAATACCAATTTTCCTTCACCGCGACCACCCACTTGGCGCAATCAAACATTGCAATTGTCCGTGAACTTCGCAAATCCCCGTTCGGCGTTTTTACTGGCTGAATGAAGCGCGCACGAACCGTGGCATGTACAATACCGTTCGCGCGGCGCACGGACCCACTCTCGAGCAACACCGGGTTGCCGACCATCGTCGTGCCGATTTCCACAAGTTTTTGCGCAGCCGCTGGCGCAACCAAAAATGACATATGGTACGAAGCAACGCCCGCAGCGCACACGATTAAACGGCAACGCGACGTCCAATTCACGGAGACTCCCTGGTAACGAGACTCTCGCAAAGTGGCGTCGCGCTCAGCGTGGGGCTACTGCGTTCCCATTATGCCATCGCCCCCGTCAACGCCGACCGTGGCCGCGGTAGACTGGACGAAGGATCGGAAAGTATCCGCCATATCCCAGTCCGAACGAGAGTCCGGAGCGGTAATACGGATCGTACATGCCGTACGGTGAAAACCATGGGTCATACCAACTGCCGTATCGTGCATATCGCGACGGCGCATTCCGCGACGTTCCGTATGCGTTTTTCGGCAACGGCGCACCCACGTGATACGCAGCGACATCATAATCGAAGTGGCCACCCGTCATCCGGTCAACGATGCTGAGCAGCGCGCTTTCCGGATCACGTCCGCCGCTATCGGGCACGAAGGCAGCAACATTCCAACGGTCACCAGTGACAAATGCGGCGACGTTGAACGGTTGATCAGTTCGGGCAGCGAGAATAAGCCCAGAACCCGCGCGTTCGCTGACGGTGAACGCGTCACGATCACCGCGACCGCGCACCTCTAACTCTTTTCCGCCGCGAACCCGATCTTGGTCAGTGGGGTCCACCGGGAAAAGCACCTTAACGCGCCCTTCACTATCCATGCGCAAGACGATGAGATGCCCATCAGCTGCAGTTTTTACCTTCACCTTCGCGTTGTCGCCCGTGAGGAGCGCGTCTTCGGACAAGCGCACTCGAACCTTCGGGTCTCCGTTGAAATTCCCGCTGGCTTTCCCGTTGGCATGCTCGGCCGACGCAGTGTGCGCCGCTGCAAGCAGCATGATCGAGGCAGTGAGTGTGACGTGCTTCATCTAGGTCTCCAAGGTTGAAGTGACCGGCACTAGTCCTGCACTATCAACACGCATGCCAGTTGCGACACTATGCGGACGTCGGCGATCACTGTTGCGCTACAACGACTTACGTGCGGTGTATCAACAAGTACTGTCCTCGAATTGGGAATTCGGTGTCCTCCGCGCGAGAACGTTGCGATGCGCTGTAACACCGATCACTTGCTGGAGATCGGAGCCATGACTTTCAGAACCGCATTGCGAGTCTCACAATCACCGTCGGGCGGCGCGCGCGCGACCGTTCCGCGAGCATTCGCGGCATTCCTCGTGTTGGCGAGCATCGCGAGTGTGCTCACCGTGTCACGCGTGGCTTACGGGCAGGTAGGCCGCGGGGCGCCGTTGCCCACCGCGCCAAAGCCTCCGGTGATCGAGTCACAGCGTTCATACGATGCGACGGAGTTGGACCGTATCGTCTCGCCCATCGCGTTGTATCCCGATCCGCTGCTCGCCCAGCTATTAAACGCTGCCACATTCCCGCAGCAGATTCCTGTCGCCGCGCAGTGGCTTGATGCGCATCGTGGGATGTCGGGTCAACAACTTACCGATCAATTAGCGAATGATCGGGTGACGTGGGATCCCAGCGTACAGGCGATGGTCGCGTTTCCAACAGTCTTGCAGATGATGGCGTCAGCGGCGCCATGGACGGACGAAATCGGTGATGCATTTACGATTCAGCATGCCGACGTCATGGACGCGGTGCAGCGCATGCGCGCGCAGGCACAACGGTATGGCTATTTGCAGTCCAACGAGCAGATGCAGGTTTCATCGTCACCGATCATCGAAATTCTTCCAGTAAATCCGGCGTACATCGTCGTGCCCTACTACGACCCGTACGTTGTGTACTATCCGCCGCGCCCACGCTTTGTGGTGTCGTCCGCCATCTACTTTGGCTACGGCGTACGGTTGGGCGGATGGTATGAGCCTTGGGGCTGGAGACAGAGCGGGTTTGAGTGGAGCAACCATCGCGTTGTGTACGGCTATCCGGGCTGGAATCATCCGCGGGACTATCGCGTTGTGAACCCGCGCGGCTACGGCAACGCGCCTCGGTACGAACCACGCAACGATCCGCGCCCCATTACTCGCACACCGGAGCCGTTTCGACGTGTCGGGCCGCGCGATGCTGACGCACGTCAGGGCAACAATAACAACGTGCGTGTGACGCAGCGTGAACTCGAGCGTGAGCGGCCGCGAGACGCGCAACGCGGTGGCAGTCGCGAAACCATGCAGATTCAACGCGGTGGCAATCAGCCGTCGCGCGAATCGCAACCCACCCGCGAATCGCAACCCACTCGCGAATCGCAACCGAGAAATGAAGAGCGCAGCGCACCACATGGCGAGAGGCGGAGCGCACCGCCCGCTGGTGAAATGCGAACCGCACAACCGCGTCCGCCGCGCGACGCGCCAAAGAACGGCCCGCCCGCTGAACGTGAGCGTCGCAACTAACGGCGCGTTCGTGACTTAGTTTTCGGAGGAAGATCGCCGTTGGTATTCGCGCCACTTCTTTCGAGCGTATTAATGAACCGTGGCTCGGCTTCGCGTCATCACATCGCACGCGTTCTCTTTTTTCTGTTGTTACCACTGCACGCTGGGTCCGCTCAGCGTGTTAGTGCGGATACCATCCGTGCACGGCTTGAGGCGCGCATCGCGTCCGTACCCGGTGCGCTGGTCGGCATCGCCGTTCGCGATCTCTCGACCGGACGTCGATTGTCGCTCAACGGCGATAGCGTGTTTCACGCCGCCAGTACGATGAAGGTGCCCGTGCTCTTCGCACTGTATCGCGAGTTTCAAGCGAAGCGGCTCGCACCAACACAGCCTTTTCCGCTCGTGAATATGTTCAAGTCGATTGCTGACGGATCGCCGTATTCACTTAGTTCGACTGATGACAGTGACAGCACGGTGTACGCGCTCGTTGGCAAAACAGTGCCGGTCCGTGACCTCGCATTCCGGATGATTACGCACTCCAGTAATCTCGCGACCAACGCCCTCATCACGCTGCTCGATCCAACGCGCATCACCGCGCTCACGCGCACGTTTGGTGCAACACAGATGATGGTACGACGAGGCGTGGAAGACAACGCGGCGTTCCGCGCAGGGCTGAACAACACCACCACCGCAAACGACCTGGTCGCGATCTTTGTCGCCTTACAGCAAGGCAAAGTGGCAAATGCAGCGCAGACGCGCGACATGCTCTCGATTCTCGAAGCACAAGCGTTTAACGACGAGATTCCGGCTGGCCTCCCCGTCGGCACACGCATCGCGCACAAAACTGGCTCCATCACCGGCGTGTTGCACGACGCCGGCATTGTCTATCCGAATGCGCACGCGCCCTATGTAATTGCCATACTCACGCGAGGCATTCCCGATGAAAAGGTTGCGCAGCGGCTCATCGCCGACTGCTCACGCATCGTGTGGGGCTGGTTAGCGCAGTAATCCTCTTTACTAGACGGATGTTGGGCGACACCACGCTCGCGCCACTCGTCCCATGTATTGATCTATGCGTATCGTGAAGTTTCTGGTGAAAGAAGGTTGAGTGGGCGACCGACTGGCGTATGAGGCTCTGGCAATTCAGAAGTAAAACGCCGGAAATTGAATTGTTTATGTCATCGAACATGTTCGCGTGAGCGGGAATTGCGCATACGCCATCATCACCGCAAAACGAATGATTCCTACGCGCTGCTTCCCTCCGACCGCGTTCGGCGCATCTTTCGGCATCCTCCTCCTCTCCACCGTCACGCCGAGATGTCGCGATGAAGGTTGTATCCGCAGTTGTAGCGTTGGTTGTGGGTCTCGTCCCAAGTATGGCGGCGACGGCGCAAAAAGCGCCCGCGTCAAACGTCTCGATTAAAAAGCCGTCAGTAAGACCACGT
>JANYFO010000051.1 GCA_025362635.1 Gemmatimonadaceae bacterium
CTGCATTTACAGATGGAGCAGTCCATTGAGATGAGCGGCCGCCAAGGTGACTCGCCTTCGCAACAAGGCCCTGATGCACTCAATCGCGCGCGCGCGGCCCCGGCCCCGCGCAGCCCTGATTTCGGACCACGCCGCGCGCGCGCGTCGCTTCGCATTACGCGGGTGCTACTGTATGCACACTCGTTCGTGGAAGCCAGTGATCTTTTCGCTACCACACTGTTGGCCACCACCGACTCCATGGCTATGTGGGCCGGCAGTGGACCTGACGTTGGATTGCCGCAGGCAATGCCGTTGCCAGTCGAAGGGCGACAGATACGCGTTCGCGTTACGCCCGACGGTACCATGCGAGTCAACGATCCACCGCCTGGCGCGATGGAACTTGGCGCCACGCTGGCGTCCATGCCGGGTATGCTCCCCGATGTCGCAGTGCGTGTGGGAGACCGGTGGGAACGAGACATTTTTTTGCCGTCACTGCCGGTGAGCGGTTTTCGCGCAGACGGCGTGGTGCGCGCACAGTTTCGGTTGGATTCGCTTACGCACGCTGGTCGCAATGCGTGGATTTCGATGCTCGGCACCCTGCGACGCGACGGGGCGGCGCGCGAGTTGCCAGCGGGTACCCGTGTTGTAACCGCAGGCACCATGCGCGGTACGTTGCTCGTTGATCGTGATCGTGCGTGGATCGTCGATGCGCGAACCGACATTAACGTGCAGTCTGAAGTATCACCGGGACCCGCCGGTCCGTCTATCCCAATGCTCCTGGATATTCGCATCGTACAACGCGTTCGCGTGCATTAACGCTGCTTCGCTGGCACAAGACTAAAATTCGTGCATGCGTCTTGTCCATCTCGCCGACCTTCATCTTGGTTTTCGGCAATATCAGCGGCTCACTCCGACCGGCATCAATCAGCGCGAAGCTGATGTTGCGGGCACGTTTAATCGGGCCGTCGAACAAATCATCGCGCTTGCGCCCGACGTCATTGTGGTCGGCGGTGATGTGTTTCACTCCGTACGTCCTTCCAACCCCGCCATCCTGCACGCATTTCGAGCCTTTGCTCGGCTTCGAGATCAGTTGCCGGAAACGCCGATCATCATGGTGGCGGGGAATCACGATGCGCCGCGCACGTCGGAGACGGGTTGCATCCTGCGCCTCTTTCGAGAACTTGGCGTCTACGTTGCTGACGCGAAGGCCGAACTCTTTACGTTTCCCACACGATCTCTCGCGGTCCTGGCGGTGCCTGATGTGCCGGGAATTGATCGCCCGCCGCTCCAGCCGCCGGATGGATTTGCACACACCGTGTTACTGCTGCACGGTACCGTGGCGGGTCTGCTACCCGCGCATGCCGCACCGTTAGATCGCGCCGCAATTGAAATTCGCACCGAAGAATTGCACGCCGAACGATGGAGTTACATCGCCTTAGGACACTATCACGTATACCGCGAAGTGGCGCCGCGCGCGTATTACAGCGGCTCGCTCGACTATACGAGTTCTAATCCGTGGGGGGAACTACACGAACAACGTGAGCGTGGCATACCGGGCAAGGGTTTTATTGAGCAGGATTTGCACACGCAAGCGCATCGGTTTCACCCCGTC
This sequence comes from Gemmatimonadaceae bacterium, assembly GCA_025362635.1. Taxonomy (GTDB): domain Bacteria; phylum Gemmatimonadota; class Gemmatimonadetes; order Gemmatimonadales; family Gemmatimonadaceae; genus Gemmatimonas. Next base: position 1,592 of record JANYFO010000051.1, read on the forward strand.
GCTCCAGCGCGGTCGTTGCTCGACCTCGAACCAATCGATGCAAACGGTATGGGAGCCACGGAACTCGATAGCGCGTTGTATGCGCGCATCGCGAGTGCGCCCGGCGGCATCGACGATCGAGTCGTGCGTCTACTTGTTCGGAATGTCGCGCGGCACACGGTGCGAGAGCTTGATCACATCGCAATTCGCGAATACCGAAAGCGGGCGATGCACTTTCATCTCGACGCGCGCCGCCCCGACACCTTGTCGCAACGGAAACGTGGTGACGGTGCACCTGGCCGTCCGGCCACCCTGCCAGAAATTGTTGCAGAACGACTGCAAGAGCGTGCGCTGCAACCAGGGCTTGATCGCGAAGCGTTCGTTACGCTGGGCCTTCGCTATTTGCAGCAGGCCGAAGATGCCGCCGCCGCCGCAATGCCAGTGTTGGTGAACTAAGATGCGACTCCTTTCTTTGCGGCTGCAGAACTTTCGACAGCACGTGGATACGCGCATCACGTTTGAGAGCGGCCTGACGGGCATTATCGGACCAAATGGCTCTGGCAAGTCCACGCTGCTCGAAGCAATCGCGTGGGCGTTGTATGGAAACCCGGCGGCGCGTGGGAAACGCGACTCCATTCGATTTTCGCGCGCCGAAGTTCGCGCTGTCGTGCGCGTTGAACTGGAGTTCGAACTCGCGGGGCATCGCTATCGCGTCAAACGCGGCCTCAACTCCGCCGAATGCTTTCTCGATGGTAACGAGACGCCGATTGCCAACACGATCACGGGCGTCACCGAGTTGCTGCAACGTCGCCTCGGCATGACCCGAGTCGAGTTCTTTCATACGTACTTTACGGAACAGAAAGAGCTGGACGTCATGAAGGCGCTCGGTGCTGCGGAGCGTGCGCGGTTCCTTTCGCGAGTCCTCGGTTACGATCGCATTAGCGGAGCGCAAGAGTTAGTGCGCGAACGACGGCGTGCTCTGTTGGCCGAAATTAATGGGTTAAAACAGGGAATGGCCGATAGCGACGCGGTGTGGCGGATGGTTTCGGAAACCGAAGCACGACTTGCGGTCGCTCGAACGCGCGCGACGGAGACAGAGCTCACGTGCGCGTCCACGGCCACGCGGCTGGCCGAGCTTGCTCCGCGTTGGATGGATGCACAGGTGGAGCGCGAACGTGCACAACAATTACTGGCCGAATTGCGCATCGCGGAAAATGAAGCGCTTGCGCACGCACGCGATATCGAGCGACTGGAACATGAGCTGGCAGCGATCGAAACCGCGCAGTTTGAACTGGCGCCGCTCACGCACGCGCTCGTTCCGCTGCCGTCCATGCGCGCCGAACTTGTCGCGCTGGATTCGCTCGGCGAAGCGGAAGCGACACGGCAGGCACTGCTCGAACGCGTGCGTGGGCTCGCGGAAGAAGATGCTAAACTCGCCGAACGTGGTGCTCGACTGGAATCGGCACCAATGCTTGAAGGAGAAACGCAACATCAGCTGGTCGCGTCGCGTGCAATGTTCGTCAAAATTGAGCAGTCGTTGGACGTCGAGCGGACGACGTGGGTGCGTGACAAGCAAGAAGCAGAAACGCGACTGGAAGCACTCCGCGCGCAATATTCGGAGCTGGTGCAGCAGCGCGAAACGCTCGAAGGATTAGGCGAAGAGAGTCCGTGTCCAACCTGCGGCCGGCCGTTAGGTGCGTCGTATCGCACCGTGCTGGAGTTGCTCACCGAGCAAGTGGAAACGGTGCGCATTGACGGTAACTATTATCGTCAGCGGGTGGAGCAGCTGGCGAAGCCCCACGAGCAGGTGGACGTGCTTGACGAACAACGACGGAGCGCGCAGCAAGAGGTGACGGCCACCGAGCGGCGACTGATGCGTATTCAAGCGGCCATTACGGAATTGGCGACAGTGAACGCGCAGCGAACGCACGCAGCGACGCGGTTGGAGCACGCGCGCGTCGCGCTCACGGCATTGCCGACGGGCTATGATTCGGTGCGCCACGCGGCCTTGCGCATTGACGTTGCCCATCTTGCGGAAACACAGTCCCGTGCCGCCCGCTTAAGTGGATTGATCGAACGCGAATTGCCAACGCGTGCCGAGTATGCGCGCGTCGCAGTGCTGCGCGAGATGGCGCGACAACGCGTGGTCGGCGCAGACACGCAACACGGATCGCTGCGTATGGATGACGGTCAGTTTGCGGCGGTGCGCGATGCACATGATCGCGCTGCGGTCGATGCGCGTCGCGCGGAGCTCGAGGCCCTCAGTGCGGCGGGCGAGGTAAACCGCGCCCGTGGAGAGTTAGAGTCTGCCGAGCGTGGACGCCGAGAACTCGCACGTTTGCAGGACACGCTCGATCTACTCGAAACCGACAAGCGGTTGCACGACGAACTCGATCGCGCATTTACGGATCTTCGCACCGATCTCAATTTTCAATTACGTCCGGAACTTGCGGAGATTGCGAGCCGTTTCCTCGACATACTTACGGATGGTCGCTACGCCGCGCTTGAGTTTGACGAGGAGTACAATTTGCTCGTGCTTGAAGACGGGCTTCCGAAACCGGTCATTTCGGGTGGCGAAGAAGATCTTTGCAATTTGGTGCTTCGGCTGGCGATTTCGCAGATGATTGCGGAGCGTGCGGGGCAGGCGTTTTCCCTGCTCATTCTTGATGAAGTGTTTGGTTCACTCGATGATACGCGGCGCGGAAACGTGGTAGAACTATTACGGCGACTGAACGATCGTTTCGAGCAAGTCATTGTCATCACGCATATCGAACAAGTGCGCGAAGGCCTTGATCGTGTGCTTGTCGTGCGCTTTGATGAAGAGCGCGGGACGAGTTCCGTGTGTCCTGGTCAACTGACCGCCGTGCCGGACGACGATTTGGTGAGTGTCGCGTGACCGCTACGCCGAGAGTGTGGAGCAAGGCGCGTCCGGTCGAGGGGCCGTTTACAGCAACAACGGCTGACATCGACGCGCTGAACGAAGTGTTCACGGAAGCGTTTACGGAACGGTATCGGCGCGATGGACTCACTGGTGTGCGCGTGCCGGCGCTAAATCCCGCGGTGTGGCGCTATGCCATTGAAGATGCGGGCGATGGGGCGCTTTGTTGGCGCGACGAGCGCGGTCGCATTGTTGCGTTTAACATTGCGCACCATTCGGGCACCGAAGGTTGGATGGGCCCCCTTTGCGTGCGTCCGGATCAACAGGGCATGGGCCTCGGCAAAATTATTGTGCAGAGCGGTATCGCTTGGTTGCGTCGCAACGAGGCGCGCGTGATCGGTTTGGAAACCATGCCGAGAACGATGGACAATATCGGCTTCTATTCCAATCTCGGATTCGTGCCGGGACACATGACCGTCACGCTCACGTTAGAAGCAACTGCTGGTGATCACCCGCCGTTATTGCTCTCTCGCCTGCCGGAGCACGAGCGTATCATGGCCATTGCCCAATGCAAGGCGCTCACGCAACGCGTTATGCCTGGCTACGACTATACGCGTGAACTTGAGCTTACCGATCGGATGGCGCTCGGTGATACCGTGTTGCTCGGCTCGGCCGTGGCGCCAATTGGTTTTGCGCTTTGTCATTCTGTGTCGCTCGTGGAAGGACGCACGCGCGACGAGTTACGTGTGCTGAAGCTGGTGCTGGAGTCGCGCGACGATCTTGCGCCCATGATCGGTGCGCTTACTGATTTCACCAAACGTCTTGGCATGCGTCGTCTCGCCATTCGATTGCAGGGCGACTATACCGATGCGTATCGGCTGTTCGTGCGACTTGGTGCCCGCGTGCGCTGGACCGATCTACGTATGAGCGCGCATGGGTGGATGGACGTCGTGCCCACACACGGCATGATTCTGTCTAATTGGGAAATCTGAGGCGCGCGCGTGCTTACGGTTTGCTCTTCGGTCCGGATGGGGTGCGACGTACAACAATGCGCCAGATGATGACAAAAACACCGGCTGTCAGAAACAAGTTCATCCAGCCTGGCGCCCCTGTTGTAAACGTTACACCAGCCCAGGCTACCAGCATCACAACAGCAGCAAGAATGTACGGATCCATGGTGGTTTTTCGGATTGCGCGCCACGCGGCGCCGGTGATAGCTTCGAATAAGCTCGGGTACGGAGAGATTTACTTCTTGAGCCGATAAGTCCATAGAGAAGGCACGACAAACTGCGTCCACGTCATGCCCCAGTGCGGGGAAGGCGAAAGCGTGGTGAGGGTCTTATTTGTATTCTTTGGGCTTCAAGATCCCCTCTCCCTGCCCGTATTTTTTGCGAAGGCCCCGCTCCGGCGGGGTCTTCGTGTTTTGGCGGGAACCCCTCTCCCGATGCTACCGTTCTCTTGCGCGTGGGCGGCACCGGCCGGCCCTCGTGC
>JANYFO010000078.1 GCA_025362635.1 Gemmatimonadaceae bacterium
ACGCCATGCGTTAGCCCAGCCATGATGCGACTGTCGTCAACAAAATCTGCGGTGTCCACCGTATAACGATCGGTCAACCGCGCCATACCGGTCGCACCCGCATGCGCCGCCTGATCCTGTCGATACAACTCCAGCAGCAACGGCAGCTTGATGGTGCTCGCCGTCGGAAACACCTGATCGGCGCGCAATGCGAAGCTCCGACCATCAGTGAGATCCACAATCGACACCCCCATCACACCATCAAGCTTTGAGGCGATGGCCGTGATCTGCGACGTCGTCTTCTCCCACAACACATCAGCGTGTGACGGCACCTGCGCACCAACGCGCGATGCAGCAAGCAGCACGAGTGACGCCCAGCACACACGCATCATGGCACCGGCCGCACATTGGTCGCTTGCTCCAACAACACCGCCGCACGCGATACCAAGGCACCCTCGCGCGACAACGCCGCCGCCAACTTTAAAACCTGCTCCTCCGCTAACACCCAATCCTTCTGCTCAATCGCCTCACGCACTCCGGGCATCGTTTTCACACCGTACCCAGTGTAAAACCCTGGCGCATACAGCGCATGCTGATACCACGGGCGCTTAGGCAACCCTTCGGGAATTAACAATGCCTGATCGGCCTGACGTAGCAGCGCATTCACTTGAGCCAACGCAGCGCTGCTCGCCGCACTCCCCGCCAACGCGCCGTACGCTTTCTCAAATCGCGCCGCCGCACGGTCTAACGAATCCGACGCGTTTTCGATGGGTGCAAAATTTATGTGTGGCGCGGGCGCTTGCGCTTTCGGTGCGCGCAACGGATTACGCGGATCATTCACCATCGCAAACGCACCGTCTGCAATCTGCTTGTTCAACTCGTCAATCTCTTTCGCGGTGCTTTCACGCAATGCGGCAAGCTCCGTCAGATACCGACGTGAGGTCTCCGCCAAATTCCCAAACTCCGCGGGCAACACATCCGCGCTGGCCACACGCATGATCATCGTGCCCGCCACCTGCGAAAGCGCACGGCCGTACACAAACGACGTATCACTGAAGTGCGTGTACCAATAGAAACTGTCGTAAATAGAATGATAAATTCCACCGCCATCTTCACCACCAAAACTCGCATCCAACGTTGGCACGCCGGCATGTTGCAAAAATGGCGTGAAGTCGGATCCAGAACCCATCGCATCAATACGCAAATCGCTACGCGAACGCGCCTCGGCCGCACCAGACACCACACGCGCCGCACGCAACCGCTGCGCGACCGTCACACGCGCTTCCGGATCTTGCACATCATTTGCCACTTCCGTGACAAATCGCTCGAGCGAATGCGAGCCCGACACATTCAACACGCCACGTCCGTTGCCATCGCTATTGAGATAGAACACACCCTTCGCACGCAACTCGGTCATGTGTTCTTCCACCCATTCGGTCGAGCCAAGTAACGATGGTTCTTCCCCGTCCCATGCGGCGTACACGATGGTGCGCTTGGGCTTCCACCCCTGCTTCACCAACTCTCCCAACGCACGCGCCTCCTCCAACTCGGCAATCAATCCGGAGATTGGATCTTCCGCACCATTTACCCAACCGTCGTGATGATTGCCGCGCATCACCCACTCATCCGGATTTGTTGCACCTTTGAGTGTTGCAATCACGTTATACAGCGGCGTTTGCTTCCAATCAAATTCGAGCTTGAGATGTACGCGCGCCGCGCCAGGTCCGAGGCGATACGTGATTGGCAAACCACCGCGCCATGACGACGGCGCCACAGGTCCACTCAACGCCGCAAGCAACGGTTGCGCATCCGCATACGAGATGGGCAACACTGGAATTTTCATGATCGTCACAGCGTCTTTGCGATCAAGCCGCTTAGCTCCGGGTGACGAACCAACACCGGGTGTGAGCGGATCACCGGGATACGTTGGCATGTCCAGCACACTGCCACGTTGCACACCATCCTTCGGACGATACGGTCCCGCTGGATACGCTTCCCCTTCAGCAAAACCATCATCCTTAGGATCCGAATAAATCAGCGCACCCACGGCACCATGTTCGTACGCAACCTTCGGTTTGATACCACGCCACGCACCACCATAGCGCGCAATGACAATCGCACCCTTCACCGAAATACCGCGTCGCTCAAGCTGCTCGTAGTCTGCGGGCACCCCGTAATTCACATACACCAGCGGCGCCGTGATATCACCGTCCGCCGAATACGCATTGTACGTGGGAAGCTGCTCGCTCTTTTGATTCGACGTCGGATCTTCTTTCAACGCGGGCTCTTCAAGCTTCGCGACAAACCTTGTTGGTGCGACCAGCTCAACGACACGTACTTTCGGCGTCGGAAACAACACATCAAAGCGTTCGATGCGCGCGTCAAATCCATACGACGCAAATTGTGCGCGTATCCACTCCGCATTGTCCTTCCCGTACGGTGACCCCAAGTGATGCGGTCGCGCCGAGAGTCGTCGCATCGCTTCGCGCATACGCGATGGCTCTGGAATCGCACGAAACTTCGCTTCCCACTCACGCTCGATTTTCGCCGATGCGGGTGTGTAGCCACGCATTGGGGGATCGTCGACAATGTTCGCGGCGGGCAGCACGAGCAAGAGTGCGAGAAGCTTCATAGGGATGAGGGATTAGGGGATAGGGATTAGGGAGGGATCAGCAGCGAGGAGTGGAGGTGCTTTTCGATACAGATATATTCGGCATCCCATTTTTGGACAGCAGCGAATTCAACACCAGAACGTCAGTAGTGACGAGCGAATGCCAACGTGTAAGTGCAGTGTTGAGATCGCGACACGTTGACGTGAGCGCTGTGAGCATCGATGCTGTTGGTGCGCCATCGCCTTTTTCCTGCGTGTCCAATTGCGTGACGAAACGGCCGTGCACCGTGGCAAAATTTGGTTGAGGCGCGCGACCACCACCGCGTCCGCCAAATCCACCGCCGGCAGCATTGCCACCAACCGTATCGAGCTTCGCGCGAAAGGCGGCGATCGCTTTCGCAACATCCGATGTTGAATCGGCGAGTTTAGTGGCCGTGATGGCGGTTCGAAGCGAAGCGACTTGTTGGTAATTGGCGTAGGAGTTGCGAATGCCGTCTTGAATTTTTTGCACCAACTGCCCTTGTGCGCGGAGTGCGATTGCGGATGCAGGAGAGCGAGGATCGTTGGTCACACGGGCCGTTTGCGTGAACGACTTTCCATTCACCGTCAGTTTGAGCGTGTACACGCCTGTTCCAACCAACGCGCCTTCTGGCGATGTTGGCGTCAGTCCGGGATTTGCATTAATCTCGAAGCTGTGACTGAATGCTGGCGGTGCATCATATCGCAAATCCCAGTTTGTTCGATTGAGTCCTTCCTGTATTGGAAGCGATTGCGGCTCAGCAACCCAAAAGTTTGGATGCGGTGGACGCGCCGCTTCAGATGCGGGCGCGACAGCAACACTCGACATGTGCCGAACTAATACGCCCGAAGAATCCATCACATCGAGCGTGATTTCACTCGTCGACGTTGCGGCCAACGCGTAGTACACAATCATGCCATCCGGTGGATTGAGCGCATGCGGCACTTCCAGCGGAAACGGCGTGTTGTCGCCAACGTTCCGACGCATGCGCACGGCATCATCTGGCTTAAACAAATGCACCGCTTCATCCGCAACGGTTGACGTCATCTGTCGCAACACGGAGAAGCCATCCAACACCCACGCGCCGCGACCATATGTGCCAACGACCAAGTCATTGCCCTTGAACGCTGCATCGCGATACGACGTCGTCGGCAAATTGGCCATGAGCGATTGCCAATTGTCCCCGTCATCAAACGACGCGTACATCGCGCTCTCGGTACCGGCAATGAGCAACCCACGCTTTTTGGGATCCTCACGCACCACACGCGCAAAACTTCCACTGGCCGCATTCATAATGAGGCCGGTTGTGATGCGCGTCCACGACTTTCCGAAATCGTGGGTGCGATAGATGTACGGCGCGTATTCGCCGGTGCGATGTATGTCGACGGCCACATATGCCGTTGCGGCATCGAAGTGCGAGGCATCAATCGACGACATCAAGGCACGCGTTGGAAACGGTAAGTTAGGAATACTCACGTCATCCCATGTCTTGCCATCGTCACGCGTCAACTTGATCAATCCGTTGTCGGTACCAACCCACACCACACCACGCTGGATCGACGATGCGGCGATCGATTCAATTGCACCACCGAGCGGCGTTCCCGGAACTGGCGTCGCGGTATCCATCGGCACCTTGGCGCCTTTCGGATAGCCGAGATCGGGGCTGTACTTTGTCCAATGGGCACCGCCATCAATGGTGGACATGACAAACTGAAAGCCAGTGAGCAATTGATGTTGATTGAACGGGCTCCACACCAGCGGCGCGGTGTTGTTGCTACGCAAACGTAAATCGGTATTGATGGCGGGACTGACGTTACTCCACTGCTCGCTCGGATAGCTGATTTTTCTGATGCCCGATCCACTCGCGTACACGATGTTGGGGTTGAGCGGATCCGCGATGATCGACCCCCACTCCCATCCCGGCACCGGGCTCCAATCCATCGGCGTGATCGCGCCGAGATTGCCGCGCGACCGCGTGCGAATTGCACCAGCATCTTGTTGCGACGCATACACGAAATATGGAAATGAATTGTCCGCCGAAATGTGGTAGAGCTGTTCGGTAGACTGGTTGTACCACGAACTCCACGCACCACCACCATCGAGTGAAACAATCGCGCCTTGGTCA
>JANYFO010000093.1 GCA_025362635.1 Gemmatimonadaceae bacterium
TGGTGGTGGCGTTGTTCACCGACACGTTATTAACGGCGAAGTCGTTTTGGGACGCTGGCCCCGACACGCCGGCGAAGCGCACGCCGCGGATATCGCCGTTGGTGCTGCGGATGCCGGCAAAAACGGCGGAACCGTCGCCAGCACTGGTGGAATTACCGCTAAAATTGAAGAAGGCGAGCACGTTGCCCGACAGGTCGAGCGCGCTGATGCGACCCACAAACGTGCCGCCGTAGGTCATCTCGAAGTTCGCGCCCACCGCCGAGATGTAACTGTCGAACATGATCGTCATCGGCCCGCCGTCGCGGGTCCACAACAATTTGTCACCGTTGGCAAAATTACCGCCCCACGACGTGCCCTGATCCATACGCTGGAACGACGCCTCCCCCTGTTGGCTCACAAAAGCGGTGAGCGCAGTATTGGTCACGCCAACGGTGTCCGGGTTCGACACGAGGGAGCCATCAGCGCCGGTGTTCAACCAGTTGATGACGCCCGTGCCGCCGACCTGCGCGCGCGCGGTAAGGAGGCTGTATTGCGCCGAGGCCGTGTTGGCGCTGAACGCGAGGGCAACGACGGCAATCAGGGTGCTACGTAGCACGAAAAACTCCGGGCGGTATATGACGTGGCAATCATCTGAACACTGCCAACCTCATCAATAACCGTGCCGCGCAAAGGTTCGGCAACTCTACTATAGAGAGCCGTGATCCATTACGTGCGACGCATACATGGCATGACAGTTTCGTACACAATTTGTGGCGTGGGGACTACAGTCTTTGCACCACATAAAGAGACGAAAAACCGCGGGAGTATGCGCGCGCGGATGTTGTCGCCCGCGTGTGGGTTAATGCCAAACGCTACGTTGGAGTGGTAGATCGCGAGCAGCGGAAGTGGTGTCGTGCCTGACGCGGCAGCCCGTCGACTCGTGCCATCCGAAAGCGAACTGCGACGCCTGCGACGACAACGGTCCGGGCCTCGCCGCCACGGCCGTTAGAGCATTGGTCGGCGGCGTTATTGGGGGAACTATTGCTTACCCACTTCACCAGTCATCGCGAAACCAGTCACGAACCATTACCCATATGGCCATCGTTCACCACGCATCGCCTTGACGTGGTGATGATGATTGGGAATGCGGCGGCCGCCATTCAGGGGTCGCCGGTGAGCACGATGGATATCGATTTCATGTTTCGCAAAACGAGCGCGAATTTGCGAAAGTTGAAGGCGCGCGCGGCTCGTGCAATTCGGCGAATACGAGGTACGCGTCGCTGACTTGCGGGATATCATTCGCAGCATCAGCGCGCTGCTGCTCGAGAATCGCACGGACCATTCGCTACATCTTGGGCGTGCGACGCACGTTCTCCGCTTTCTCCTTCGACAACCGATACAGCATCACCGCCGCGCGCTCCGTCTGCATCGTGAGCGCAGGCAGATTCACCGATTCGTTCGGCGAATGTGCGCCACTGCCCAGCGCACCAAGCCCTTCAACGCCATCGATGAACGGTGCGACGAAACTCAGGTCGCCAGCACCGCGCAGCGCAGGATCGCTGGCCTTGAGCGCGCCGTAACCGAGTGCCGCGCTCGCGTCGCTGTAGAAAGTGAGCAGCTTCTCACCACCGGGCGTGACGGCCATCGGCGGGTAGCCTTCGGCGAATGAAATCTCGGCAGTGGTCCCTTTCAGATGACGCGCAACGATCTCCTTCATCTTTGCTTGCGCGCGGACAATCTGTTCCGGGTTCATCGCGCGCAGATCGCCCTGCACCCAGGTGATCGGTGCAATAATGTTGGTCTTGCTCGCGACAGTGCCACTTTGAGTGAGCGAGTCGTACGTCACGTTCGATCCGCCGGCTATCGTGCCAGGATTGTACGTGAGGTCTTTTTCATTGGCGAGTTCGCGACGGAATTCATCGAGTATCCGCGCCGCTTCGTAAATCGCGCCGTAACCGCTGCGAAAAACACCGCCCGAATGTCCCTGCTGTCCTCCAACTTTCAGCACCCAACCACTCGCGGAACGACGACCGATCGTGGCCTGCGTGCGTGAACCGCCTTCAAATGCGAGCGCGAGATCGGTCTGCTTCGCCACATCGGTGAGCGCCGCGCGCGCGACACTCAATGGTTCACCCGGATACTCCTCGTCGCCCGTCATGACGATCGTGACGTTCAAGTCCTTGAGCGTCCCCGCCGCCTGCATCGCCTTGAGTGCGTAGATCATGATGACATCGCCGCCCTTGATGTCATTCGAACCCGCGCCCTTCGCGATCGTGTCGACGCGTTCGAAACGCTGGTTCGGACCTTCAAAGACGGTGTCGAGATGACCAATGAGCAGAATGCGAGGCGTGCCAGCCTTGCCCACGTGCTTCGACACGAGATGTCCTGCGCGCTTCATGTCGCCCGGAACTTCCACCCACTGCGACTTGAATCCCATCGAATCGAGTGTCGCACCAATGACGCGGCCCACTTCGCGCACGCCGGTCACGTTGAGTGTGCCACTCGGAATGTTGACCAGCTTCTCGAGATACGAAATCTGATCGTCGCGACGTTTTGCAACTTCACCACGCAAGGCAGTCTCGCTCTTGTCGAGTGTGGTTTGTGCGCCGAGTGCGATGGGGAAGACGAACGCGGCGATGAGCGTACGGGTGTTGAGCATAGAAGGCAGTGGAGGGAGTGCGGCGAGTTACAGTGTGTGTCCGTTTACTTCGCGCTACTAAAAAATGCCGTTTCCATCGCGTCGAGCGTTGCTTTGGGCCGCTCCACCATCGGGAAGTGACCAGCGCCCTGAAGCACGATGAGTTTTGCGCCCGGGATTGACGCGACCCACTCCTTCGCCGCTTGCATCGGGATCGGATCGCCCGATCCATGGACCACCGTGATCGGCACCTTGGTGTGCGCGAGCAACGTGCGCCAATCCCACGCGCCTTCGGGACCAAGCGTCCAGGCGTTTACGTGATTCGAGAGTGACGCTGGCGGATCGTCGCAGACATCGCTGCGCATGGTCTTGATCGTCGACGTGTCGGCGAAGTAACCGCGAATGAACAGACTCCAATACGCGCGACATGCCGCGACCGGATCGGCCGCATTCTGACGCGCACGCGCGAGCTCATTGAGACGCGCCTTGGTTGCGCCATCGGCCCACGCATTCAACTGCGTGCCGAATTGCGCCATGTACGGCGAACGGCGCGGCGGAATGGCTGAGCCGAGTATTGCTCGGCGAACGGTAGACGGATGCACCGCGATATAGTTGGCGACCAGTCCCGCGCCCCACGAATGTCCGTACAGATTCGCGTGCGCGATGCGAAAGCGGTTAAGCACCGCATCGAGATCGGCGACGTGCAACGCAAGCGAAATCTTTGTCGAATCGTCGATCAGCGTTGAGCGCCCCGAACCGCGCTGATCGTACAACAGCACCGTGTGACGGGCGGCCACGAAGTCGAGATCCCGCTGCAGATACGACGAGCTCAGTCCGGGTCCACCATGCACAAGTA